>JAICSR010000029.1 GCA_025936795.1 Ktedonobacterales bacterium
CCCGCGCTGCGGTCTAGCCCCCAGTTCCTCCGAAAATAGGCGCGCCGATGACAGACCATAAGGCGTCAACCAGGTGATTTTCACCCGCTCCGCTGACTGGCTCAGTCATATGGCTTTTGGTAGAACCTCGACTGGCGCAAGACGTTGACGGGGGCTGGTTGATGCGTTACCATCAAGGCGCTATGGCCCGACGCCTGCCATGCGCGTACAATGCCTCAGGCGCCGTTGTCGCCCCAACTGCTCACACGTCACAGGTAGAGGAACGCATGAATCTCATCCACGTGCTCTTCCTGGCGCTCTTGCAGGGCGTCACGGAGTTGTTTCCAGTCAGCAGCCTCGGACATACCGTCATCATTCCGGGCATTCTCGGCTGGAATGAGACCCTGCAAAGCCCGGCGTTTCTGCCCCTGCTGGTGATGCTGCACCTCGGCACATCGGTCGCGCTGCTGACCTTCTTCTGGCGCGATTGGATTGCGCTGCTCAGCGGCGGTTTGCGCACGGTGGTCGCGGGTCGCTTCACCCCCGATGTGGACCCCGAAGGATACGGACGGCAACTTGCGCTGGTCGTCGTCGGCACGATTCCCGCCGGCCTGATTGGGTTGATCTTCCAGACACCGCTCGAGCATGCGTTTAGCATTCCCATCCTCGCAGCGGCGTTTCTGGTGGCGAATGGCGCCGTGCTGCTGGCGGGCGAGCGGCTCTGGCGCCGTCAGCGCGCCCACGAGAAGCTGATCGTGGCGCAGGCGCCCATGTTTGGCTCAGTCGGGCGCTCGATCAACGAGATGTCCTTTGGGCAGGCCGCGCTGGTAGGCTTCGCGCAATGTTTCGCGCTGATTCCAGGCTTCTCGCGCTCCGGCCTGACGATGGTGACGGGGATGGCGAGCGGGCTGAGCCACGAGGCGGCGGCGCGGTTCTCCTTCCTGCTGGCCACGCCGATCATTCTGGCGGCGGGCGTGCTGGAGATTCCGAAGCTGCTCGAACAGCAATATCGCGCCGATCTGCCGACTGCGCTGGTTGGCGGCGTCGTGGCGGGGCTGGCCGCCTATCTGAGCGTGCGCTTCCTGATGAAGTACTTCGAGAGCAACCGGCTCGACCCGTTCGCCTACTACTGCGTGATCGCCGGGACGCTGGCGTTCCTCTACTTCCTGCTGCAATTCCTGGGCGTCATCCCGTCGTAATACGGCTTGCGCACTGCCGCAGAGGCGCATGTGGCGCTGATGCATATGCTCAGACACACATCAAGGGAGAAAATACCCGCTATGAAGTCCACTTGGCTTGTTGGCGGCCTGATCGCCGTCGTGTGCATCGCGCTGGCCATCTACTACGCGATTCCGGGCGTGTACCATCCGTTGACGTTCACTGGCTCCGCCACCGCCAGCCACTACAAGCACGCGATTGTCTTCGTCGGCCTTGCCATCGTCGCGCTGATCGGCGCACGCTTCGCCGCCAACTCGACCCCACGGGCGCGCTGATCGGCGCCCCGTTCGGCGTTTCGCTGGTCGCCGTTGCGCGCAGAGTGGTACGATAGAATGACATCGGCGCCATCTGACTGATGGGCGCCCGGCGATGAGGCTCGCCGCCAACCGCAGCGTTTCACTGAGACGCCGCTAATGGCTTCTACTCCGGTTCGTCAACTCCTCCTGGGAGCGGATGTCCGCTGTAGAGGCTATTTTTATGCTCATTGACAGGTTCGCAAGCAAGGGACTGATGTTCGTGACTCGTAAGCTCCTACTCGTGCTGGCAGGCGGGTTCTGCGGCGCGGCGCTACGCTATCTGCTCGCACACCCGCTGCTCGCGCTCGCCGCCGCGCTGCCCGGCGCACACACTGGATTCCCCTATGACACGCTGCTCATCAATCTGAGTGGGGCATTTGTGATTGGCCTGCTGTTTGGCGCATTCGAGCACGGAGCGCCGATCTCGCCAGACGTTCGCCTCACACTGGGAACTGGATTCCTCGGCGCCTACACTACCTTCAGTTCGTTCATGGTGGGCGCGGCGACCCTGCTGCGGCATGGCCAGTCTCCGGCGGCGCTGCTCTATCTCGTCGGCGCGATGGCTGGCGGTGTGGCGCTGGCCTTCGCTGGCTTCACCCTCGCAGGCGCGATTATCGAGCGACGCCGCGTGGCGCGCCTCGCCGCATCAGAGCGCTTCCTGATGGATGGCGGCTGGGAAGACGCGCTGTCGGCGCCAGCCGTCTCGGACGGCGCCGAGCGCATGCTCGACGAGCGGCTGGCGGATGTGGAGGGGCGCGCACGATGAGCGGGCTAGCGATGATCGTGGGCATTGGCGCCACTGGCGCGTTGGGCGCCGCCGCGCGCTATCTGACCGTCGAGTGGATGGCGCGCTGGTGGCGTAAGCCGTTCCCGCTGGCGATCTTGCTCATCAACGTCATCGGCGCGTTTCTGCTTGGATTCCTCACCAGCGCCTTCGCGGCCCCCGCGCAACTCGATACACGGCTGCTGCTCGGCGTCGGCTTCCTTGGCGGCTATACCACGTTCAGCACGCTGAGCTACGAGACAGTTGCGCTGGCGCGGCGTGGCGATCTGCTCTACGCCTGGGTGAATGTGGGTGGCTCGTTGCTCGTTGGTGTGGTGGCGGCGGCGCTGGGTCTGGCGCTGGGCCTGCATGTCGGCTGATGTGGTCGGCGCTCACTCCATCAAGTTGCCACTGAGGAAGCGCATCGCGGTGTCGCGTAGAAGCGCAACGCCGATGCTATATGGCGAGCGCCCGATGCGTGCAGCGCTCGTAAACTGCTCTCGTCAGGTAGAACGTGCGACGTGGTTTGGCGCGTTCTACCTGGCGAGAAAGCTCCCATCCACTAGCCCTCTGTGGCTGCCGCGCTCACTGGCCAGAGGTTCAGCGAGCGCTCGGCGATCAGCTTGGCAGCCTGCGCGATGAACTCGTCCAGCGCAATGGCTCCCAGGTTCTCGTTCGAGCGCAGGCGCAGCGCCACCGCATCGGCGGCGGCCTCTTTGTCGCCGACGACCAGCATATACGGAATCTTGCGGAGCTGCGCATCGCGCACCTTCGCGTTCATGCGCTCTTTGCGGCTATCCACCTCTGCACGAATGCCCGCGTTCTGGAGGCGCGCCAGCACGCGCTGGGCATACTCGCCGTGCTTCTCATCCGAGATGGGAATCACCACGGCCTGCGTCGGCGCGAGCCAGACCGGGAAGGCGCCTGCGTAGTTCTCGATCAGGAACGCCACGATGCGCTCCATCGTCGAAAGCACGCCGCGATGAATCATCACTGGTCGGTGCGGCTGCCCGTCCTCGCCGATGTATTCCAGCTCGAAGCGTTCGGGCATCGTGAAGTCGAGCTGGACTGTCGAGATCGTTTCATCTTTGCCCAGCACGTTTGCCACCTGCACATCCAGCTTCGGGCCGTAGAACGCCGCGTCGCCGACACTCTCGTAATAGTCGACGCCGAGTTGGGCCAGCGCCTGCCGCAGCGCCGCCTCGGAGGTCTGCCACATCTCCTCGTTGTCGACAAATTTTACCTTGTCGTTGGGGTCGCGCAGCGAGAGACGATAGGAGTAGCGCTCGAAGCCCAACACCCGGTACGTCTCCTGAATCAGCTTGACCGCGCCGATGAACTCGCCAAGCATCTGATCCGGCGTGCAGAAGATATGCGCGTCGTTCAGCGTCATCGCGCGCACTCGCGAGAGGCCCGACAGTTCGCCCGATTTCTCCAGGCGATACATCGTCCCCACTTCGGCGATGCGCACCGGCAGATCGCGGTAGGAGCGCATCTTGGACTTGTAGATGACGATGTGGTCCGGGCAGTTCATGGGACGCAGCACCAGTTCCTCGCCATGCCCCATGTCCATCGGCGGGTACATCGAATCGTGGTAGTGGTCCCAGTGGCCCGACGTTTTGTAGAGGTCGAGCTTGGCCAGGTTCGGCGTGTAGACGTGCTGGTAGCCAGACTTCTCCTCCAGGTCCACGATATAGCGCTCCAGCATGCGCCGTACTGTAGCGCCATTGGGCAGCCACAGCGGCAGGCCAGCGCCGACCTCATCGCTAATCATGAAGAGTTCGAGGTCTTTGCCCAGCTTGCGGTGGTCGCGCTTGCGCGCCTCTTCCAGCCGCTCCAGATAGGCGTCCAGTTCCTCCTGCGTCTCCCAGGCCGTGCCGTAGACGCGCGTGAGCATGGGCCGATGCTCGTCGCCGCGCCAATAGGCGCCCGCCGTGCGCATCAGCTTGATTGGCCCGATCTGGCCTGTGCGCTCGACGTGCGGCCCACGGCAGAGATCGAGGAATGGTCCCTGCTGATAGATGCCCACCTCGGCGTCGGGCAGATTCTCGATGATCTCGATCTTGTAGGGCTGATCCTGCTTGCGGAAGTAGTCCAGCGCCTGCTCGCGCGACCAGCGGTTCTGCTCAAACGGATGGTTGGCCGCGATGCTGGCGCGCATGCGCTCCTCGATGGCCGGGAAGTCGTCGGGCGAGAGCGGGCGCGGCAATTCCATATCGTAGTAGAAGCCGTCTTCGATGGCTGGTCCGATGGCGAACTTCGTTCCAGGAAAAAGCTCCTGGATGGCCTCGGCCATGACGTGCGCCGCGCTGTGCCGCATGCGCTGGATGGGTGTGTATTGGACCGATGAATTCAACTCTTCTTCAACTGACATGGGACTCTCCGTCCTTTCGCGCTGCGCTGAGATCAGCGTTTCGCGTGGTGATCTGGTCAGACATTCGGTGTGATGGGCGCGGTGCTGGGATGCGTTGCGGTCGGCCAGGCGGTGAGCAGGTCGAGCAGCGCCCAGCAGTGGGCCAGGCGCGCTTCAGGCGCAGCAGCCTGAAGCGCCAGCCGCACGCGCCCGGCGATGGCAGGCGCGCAGGCATCGAGCGCCGCGAGCGCCTGCCGCACGTCGGGCAGAGCGACGCGCGCCTGCTGCGCCCATAGCGCGAGCATCTGGCTGAGCGCGCCGTCGAGCAGCAGCGCCGCCGCATTGGGGTCCGCTGACAGCGCCTGCTCCGCTGCGATGAGACGGGCGACGACGCGCGCCCTTTCTCGCGGGCCAGCGCTTACGTGCGGCTGGCCGATGTGGTTCGCGTGGCGTCCCATACTTGGGCGCGCCCGTTGCGAGTGGCATGATGGTCTGGAATGATGTGCATGTGCCATATGTTGATCGCCTTCGCTCTGCCGCCATGCGGCGTGACAGTGGACTGGGGCGCGGCGCCTTACCGCCGCGCAGCAATTGAGACGCTGCGCGCAAGGTGGCGCCGTCAGCGGTGAGCTGACGGCCAGACGTCTCTTTCATGGTTGGCGGCCAACAATATTGCAACATGCGCTCGTTCTTTCTGGGTGCTTTCTGTGGATGAGAGACGACGGGCAAACAAAAACGCTCTTTCGCCCAACTGGGACGAAAGAGCGTTAGCCCTTCGTGGTTCCACCCACCATTTCGAGCGACGCGCTAACACAGCAGGCGTCGCTCGCTCTTGAGTGGCTGGTAACGGAGCCTCCGCAGCGGTCTAGCAGGGCTGGCAGACCCCGTTCGGCGCTGAGCTGGCGGGTGGTATTCTCGCGGCGCGCTCGCTGTCGAATGGCTCTCAGCCAGTGGCCATTCGTCTCTGTCAGGGGGCTACGATACTCGTCCCGCTTCTCGCTGTCTTACCGTCAGTGTAGCACGCGAGCGTATGCGCCAGCAAGGCGCTGTCAGCACATGCGCGCATCAGGCGGGCGCGTGTTACACTGACGGCGCACGCTTTGTCGCGCGCTCGCGCTTGTGGGCGCCGCCTGTTTGCCGCTGAAATCGTGAGGAACGCTCGATGGAAGAAACCCGCCCGTCGTTTGAGTTGTCTCCGGACTCGCTGCGTCGCCGGACTGACCCGACACGCCTCCCTTTTCAGACGACTGCGGGCCTGCCGCCACCAGCGGCGATCATCGGGCAGGAGCGCGCGCATGAGGCGATAGACCTGGCGCTCAATTTGCCAGATGGCCGCTACAACCTCTACGTCGCTGGCCAACCTGGCACGGGGCGCACCAACGCCACCCTGGCGCTCGTACACGCGGTGGCGAACGAGCGGCGCCCAGAGCACGACTGGGTGTATGTGTACAACTTCGAGCAACCCGAGGAGCCGCTGGCGCTGGAGTTACCCGCCGGGCGCGGGCGCACTTTTGCGCACGATGTCGAGCTATACATTACTGCCTGCCGTCGCGAGCTACGCCGCGCGTTCTCCTCCGATGTCTATACTCAGCGACGCAGCGAGATGCTTGGGGAGTCACTGGCTCGGCGCGAGCAATTGCTCGATGCGCTCCAGAGCGAGGCGCGCGCGCTGGGCTTTATCGTGCGCGGCACGCCGTCAGGATTCGTGATTGATCCGCTGGTTTTCCCGCCCGATGACGCGCCACCTGTGCCGATGACGCAAGAAGCCTATGACGCGCTGCCTGAGGAGCAGCAACAGCAGATCATCGCGAAGCACACCAAAGTCGAGTCGGCGGTGGGGCGGATTCTGCCGACGGTGCGCGCCATCGAGGAGGAGGCGCGCGGGGTAGCGCGCACGCTCGACCGTGATGTCGCCGACAACGCGGTGCGCCATCTCTCCGAGTTGATCGCCGCAAGCAACGCCGCCTATCCGCCCATCCTGGAGTATCTGAAGCGCTTACGCGCCGATGTGGTCGCGCATGCGCGCACACTGCGCGGCGCGCCCAGCGAGGGCGGCGACGATTCGACCAATGAGACGCCAACGCACGACGCCGGGCCACCAGACAGTGATGGCCTGCCGATGGACGACGACCTGCATGATCCGCCGACGGTGCGCTCACTGCTGCGGCGCTACGGTGTCAACGTGATGGTGTCGCGGCCACGCGATGCGGCGGCTCCGGTCGTCGAGGATACCAACCCCACGTATGCGAACCTGATGGGGCGCATCGATCTGGGCATCCGTGAGGGCTTGACCTTCACCGATCATATGATGCTGAAGCCCGGCGCCATGCACAAAGCGGTCGGCGGGTTCCTCGTGTTGCAGGCGCACGATGTGCTGACGCAGCCTCGCTCCTGGGACGCCGTGAAGCGCATGGTACGTTTCGGGCGCATCGAGTTGGAGAATGGTTCACAGTCGGGCGGCGCGACCCCTGGCGCGACGATTCGCCCCCAGCCGATTCGTGCAGATGTCAAAGTCATCATGATCGGCGATCCGCAGACCTACAGCGAACTGGCGGAACTGGACCCGGAGTTTCGGCAGAGCTTTAAGGTGCGCGCTGACTTCGATTCAGAGATGCCGCGCAAAGAGGATGGCGAGCGCGCCTATGCGCAGCTTGCGGGCGAGGCGGCGCGCAGCATCGGCTATCCAGAGTTCACCAGTGAGGCGGTCGCGCTGGTCATCGAGGAGGGCAGCCGCTGGGCCGACGATCAGGAGCGCCTCTCCGCCCAGTTCGACGATGTGCGCGACCTCTGTGTCGAGGCGAGTTTCTTTGCCAGGCGAGACGGTGACGCGCTCACACGCAGCCGGCACGTCGCAGCCGCAATTCGTGCGCGCGACCGCCGCGCCAGCATGGTTCCAGAGAAGATGGAGCAGGAGATTCTGCGACATGAGGTGCTCGTCTCGACACAAGGGACAGCGGTCGGGCAGATCAATGGGCTGAGCGTCCGCGAGACGCAGGGCTATCCATTTGGCCTGCCCACACGCATCACTGCGACAGTCTCGCCGGGGCTGGCGGGCGTGGTGACGGTGGATCGCGAGTCCGATCTGAGTGGGCCGCTGCATACCAAGGGCGTGCTGACGCTGGCGGGCTATCTAGCGGGGCGCTTCGCTGAGGACTTTCCGCTGAGTCTCTCCGCCAGCCTGAATTTCGAGCAGGTCTACGGCGGAGTGGATGGCGATAGCGCCTCCTCAGCGGAACTCTACGCGCTGCTCTCTGCGCTGGCCAGCGTGCCGATTCGCCAGTCGCTCGCCGTCACAGGCTCAGTTAATCAGCGCGGTGAGGCGCAGGTGATTGGCGGGGTGAATGACAAGATCGAGGGGTTCTTCCGCGTCTGTCAGCAGCGCGGCCTGACGGGCGAGCAGGGCGTGATCATTCCGCGTGTCAATGCCCACAACCTGATGCTGCGCGACGAGGTCATCGAGGCAGTGCGCGCGCATCAATTCCATATCTACGGCGTCAACACCATCGAGGAAGGCATCTACCTGCTGACCGGGATACCCTTTGGCACGAAGACCAGCGATGGTCGGTACCTGGAGGGAACCATCGCCGCGCGCGTCTTGCAACGCTTGCGCCACTTCAGCGATCTGGTGCGCCACTATGCTGGTCCCTACGACGCTGGCGGTCCGCAGGCGTAGATTCACCAGGGCACTCTGGAATGCCGCGCACCTGGTTGGCGAGAGGAGTTGGGGTGAAGGTGCGTCTACGCTAGCCCCAGGCGCTCCAGCGCGTGCGCGACGCCGTCCTCGGCGTTGCTCTGCGTCGTCTGTTGCGCGTGTGGCAGCAGCGCGGGCATCGCGTTGCCCATCGCGATGCCCAGCCCCGCCGCATCGAGCAGCGCGATGTCATTCTCGCCATCGCCGATGGCGACGATGGCCTCACGCGGGATGGCGAGCCGTGCCGCCAGGTCGCGCAGCGCGACACCCTTGCTGACCCCCGGCGCCATCACCTCTACAAAGTCGCTGGTGGTACGAACGACAGTCACAGCCGAGCCTATTCGCTCGCGCAGTGCGTCGCGCAGGCTGAGCAGGCGCGCATGGTCGCCGGTCATGAGGAACTTGAGCGGCGGTGGCAGCGTGTGATCGAGCCGAGCGACGTGGCGCAGCGCTGGCTCGTGATACGCCGCCAGCGTTTCATCGAGCAGACCCCAGGGCGAGTCGGTGTAGATGGCGTCGGTCGTGTACCAGGCGATGGCCATATCAGGCGCGAGATCGTGAATCGCCGCGAGCGCCAACTCCACATGCGCGTCGGAGAGCGACCATGTGGCGACTGGCGCTCCGGTCGCCGCAGCCATCAGCGCAGCGCCGTTGCAGGTGATGTGTGTGCCACTGAGGCGCAGGTCGGCGAGCAATGGCTGCACCGACGCCAGCAACTTGCCCGTCGCCAGTGCGATGGTTACGCCGCTGCGTTGCGCTGAGTGAATCGCCGCTTGTGTTCGTAGTGAGAGGTTGTGCGCTGGATCAAGCAGCGTGCCATCCACATCGAGCGCAACAAGACGGTACATGACGCCTCCAACGGGCCGCTGTGGCGCGCTACAAGCTGCCCGCGTAGATCATCAGGCCACCATCCACAAACAGCGATGTGCCGGTGACGTAGCTGGCCTGATCTGACGCCAGCCAGACGACGGCGTTGGCGATGTCCTCTGGCGTGCCAATGCGTTTGAGCGGAATCTCGCTGAGCAGCGCCGCTTTGCGCGCGGGATCATCCAGCGTGATCTGGTTGATGGGTGTGGCAATCGCGCCCGGCCCGATGTTGACGATGCGCACGTTGTGGCGCGCAACCTCCGAGGCGAGCGTGCGGGTGAGCATGCGCAGGCCACCTTTGGCGGCGCAGTAGACGGAGTTGCCGACCATCGGCAGTTCTTCATGCACCGAGGAGATGTTGATGATGACGCCGCCACCGCCCTGCGCGACGAACTGCCGCCACGCCGCCTGCGCCGCGAAGAACGCGCCCTTCAGATCCACCGCGATCTGGTGATCCCACTGCTGCTCGGTGACACTCTCGAAGGGAGCCGGCTGCTCCACGCCCGCATTGTTGACGAGGATGTCGAGCCGCCCGAACCGGCTGACCGCCTGGCTGATGAGGCGCTGCACATCCGCCACCTGCGCGACATCGGCCTGGACGACCAGCGCCTTGCCACCAGCGGCGGTGATGCTTGCCGCGACGCCATCGGCGGCGTCGCGGTGCGAGTAGTAGTCGAGCGCGACAGCGGCGCCCTCGGCAGCCAGCCGACGCGCGACACCCGCGCCGATGCCCAATGATCCCCCGGTGACGACGGCGACTTTACCCTCGAGTTGCATGCGGCCTCGCCTTCTTTCCTGCTATCTTCTGCCCACTGACGCCACTGCGTCAGCGTCACCATTCCTCGCCTGCGGAGACGCTGTCTATGCTGGTTGTGTGGAGAGTGAGCGCAGGCGCGGCAAAATCTCGGCCATGCGCTCAAGTGTCACGTTGATGTCGTCGGCGCTGACGCTGCGCCCCAGCGTCAGCCGCAATGCGCCGCGCGCCTGGCTCGCCGCGACGCCCATCGCCGAGAGGACGTGCGATGGCTCGATGTCGCCGGATGTGCAGGCGCTGCCACTCGACGCCGCGATGCCGACGAGATCGAGGTTGAGCAGCAGCGATTCGCCCTCGACGCCCGCCAGCGTGAAGCTGGCGCTATTGGGTAACCGCTGCGTCGGATGTCCGGTCAACTGCGCATCGGGCAGCGTCAGCATCCCCGCGATGAGCTGGTCGCGCAACTCCTGCAGGCGCTCGTTCTCGCGTTCACGCTCGTCGCGCGCCAGCTCCAGCGCAGCCGCTGCGCCGACGACGCCCGGCACATTCTCGGTGCCTGCGCGGCGATTGCGCTCCTGCGAGCCACCAAGCACCTGCGGCTGCACGCGCGTCCCCTGACGCACGTAGAGGATACCCACGCCCTTCGGGCCATAGAACTTGTGCGCCGAGAGCGTCAGCAGGTCCACCTGGAGGCTGGCGGCATCCAGATCGAGCAGCCCACCCGCCTGCACGGCGTCGGTGTGGAACGGCACGCGACGCGCGCGGCAGATGCGCCCAATCTCCGCGATGGGCTGAATCGTCCCGACCTCGTTGTTGGCGTACATGATCGTGACCAGCGAGGTCTGATCGGTGATGGCCGCCTCGACCTGCGCGGGGTCTACCCGCCCGAAGACGTCAACAGGCAGGTAGGTGACACGGTAGCCTTCCTGTTCGAGCCGCTGGCAGGTGTGTAGCACGGCGTGATGCTCGATGGCGGTGGTGATGATGTGGTCGCCTCGCTTGCGTTGCGCATAGGCGATGCCCTTGATGGCGAGGTTGTCGGCCTCGCTGCCGCCACCGGTGAAGACGATCTCAGTGGGGCGACAGTTGAGCGCGCGTGCGACCGTTTCGTGAGCGCTGTCAAGCGCGTCCAGGCTCTTGCGCCCCAGCGTATAGATGCTACTCGGATTGCCAAAAAACTCGCTAAAATATGGCTCCATGCGCGCCAGAACCTCCGTGCGCATAGGGGTCGTCGCAGCGTGATCGAGGTAGATAACACCGTTAGCAAGCGCCATGAGGATCACATCCTCTCCTGTAGTGGCTGAGTGCGGCGTGGCGCCGCGCATGCGACGCCTTGGGCCGAGCCCGCGCGTGTGGTAGCGTCGCTGAGCGCGCGAGTTCGCCCGCTTCACAGCATAGCATATCGCGGGCGTCGGTCAGGTAGCGAGCGAACGATGTGAGATCGCGTTGACGACGCATAATGGCGTGTGCTACCATGTATACGATACCCCCGTAGGGTACAGAGATCATGCTAGCGGACAGCGGGCGTAAGGCCCAGGAGGATGACATGTCTGGCTCGTATATTGAGGTGACGGATCAGTCCTTTAGCACTGACGTGCTGGGCGCCGAGGCTCCAGTGATTGTAGACTTCTGGGCGCCATGGTGCGGGCCGTGTCTGGCGATGGCGCCGACCTTTGAGGCGATGTCGGACGAGTACAAGGGCAAAATCACCTTCGCCAAGCTGAACACCGACGACAACATGGAGACTCCGTCGCGCCTGGGCATCCAGGGGATTCCGACGATGATCCTGTTCAGGGGCGGCAAGGAAGTTGGTCGCATTGTTGGACTGGTTCGGCGCGACATCTTGCAGCGCAAGATTGAGTCAACCTTCGGCGCGTTGGCGTAGGATGCGCTCGCTCTTCGTTCGTTGCGTGAGCAGGAGAGCGTGGGGGGCGCCCTATGGCGACATTACAATCGGATAAGTCGAATCAAGACCTTCAGATGCGTCTCCGGCGCGTGGAGGGGCAGATTCGCGGCATCATCGGGATGCTGGACGACGGGAAGACCTGCGAGCAGGTTGTGACGCAGATTCTTGCCGCGCGCGCTGCGATGGACAGCGTCGCGATGGAGTTGCTGCGCTGCCAGGTGGATGAGGCGATGGCCGACAAGCCGCCCGCCGAAGCGCGCGAGACGGTCTTGCGCGCCCTCAACCTGCTCAACCGCGTCTGACAACTGTCCGCAGTGGCCTATTCGCCCTGTAGCCGCTGACGAGACCAGCCGCGCCGTGAGATACTATATCTCGCGGCGCGGCTTCGTTGTCTGCCCGAAGCTGCCCGATGTGGCTCAGACGGTTGTGATACCCAGCTTCATAGCGCACGTCAGCGAGTACGGGCGAATATTCTGGAGGACTTGGTTCATGCAGGAACGTCGGCTCTACCCGCTCGGCCCGGTGAAGCTCCAGGCGTCGCTGCATGAAACGATCTGGGGTGGGCAGCGGCTGGCTGCGCTGGCGGGCAAGGAGCTGCCTGCGGGCACGCGCATCGGCGAAGCCTGGGAGACGGCGCTTGACTCGATGATCGTGACGGCGCCGCATGCTGGCGTGACGCTGGAGCAGTTGGTCGCCGACTACGGGGTGGCGCTGCTGGGGACGCAGGCGGTAGCGGTCTACGGGACACGCTTCCCGCTGCTGGCCAAGTTCATTGACGCGCACGACTGGCTTTCGGTGCAGGCGCATCCCGACGACACCTACGCCGCTGCGCATGAGGGCGGCAAGCTCGGCAAGACGGAGACCTGGTATATCCTGGCCGCCGAGCCGGGCGCGCAGATTGTCTATGGGTTGGCGCGGCAGACCACGCGCGAGGAGGTATGCGCCGCCATCACCGCGCAGGCGCTGGAGCCGTTGCTGCGCAGTGTCGAGGCGCATGCGGGCGATGTGATCTTCGTCCCCGCCGGGACTGTGCATGCGATTGGCGCGGGTGTCACACTCTACGAATTGCAGGAATACTCCGACGTGACCTACCGCCTCTATGACTACGGGCGCCTCCAGGCGAATGGCCAGCCGCGAGAGCTGCACATCGAGCGGGCGCTCGATGTGATCCGCTACACTCCCGCTCCGCTGGCCCGCGTCACGCCGATGGCGCTGCCTGCGCCAGGAGGGTCAGTAGGCGCTGAGCGCAAAGTCCTGGTGGCCTGCCGCTACTTTGTGCTGGAGGAGCTGCGGCTGGCGGAGCGTGAGAGCATGTGGCGCGAGCCTGCCCTGCCATCAAGTTGTCGTATCCTCACGTCGCTCAGTGGCGCAGTCGAGATCAGCGCCGAGGGCTATGCCCCCGTGCGGCTGGCGCTAGGCGAGACGGCGCTCCTGCCCGCTAACCTGCCCGCTGGCGTGCGCATTGCCAGCCTTGATGGCGCGGCCAGGCTCGTGCGCGCCTATGTGCCGGAGCCAGATGACGCGGGCCTGCGCCTCTGGCTCAGCGCTCACGACGGCGTGTTCTCGGCGGACTGAGCCAGTCGCCGCGCGATCACCTGGGCCTGTTGGTAGTCTGCCAGCGTGTCCACATCAAACAGCGCGTGCTCGTCCGTGAGCGGGATGCGTAGGACGGCGTCGGCCTCACGCGCGATGATGGTACGCGCTCCCGCGTCATCGCGCAGCGCCAGCAGTTCGGCGAAGACACGGCGTGGCAGATAGACCGGATGTCCCTGCCGCTGCCCATACGCGCCCATGACGATGCGCTCTGGCTGCGCGCGCGCCGCCGCCAGCACGGCCTCGATGGCCGCTGTCGGCATGAAGGGCTGATCGCCGAGCAGTATCAGCGTCCCGGTGGCAGCGGGTGGCACGCTGGCGACGGCGCAGGCCAGCGAGGTTCCCATCCCCTCGGCGAAGCGCGGGTTCACCACGATAGTGTAGGGTCCTGTGGGCAGAGCGGCGGCCACGTCGTCGGCGGCGCGGCCCAGCGCGACAATCACCGGACGCGCCGTGCTGGCGCAAGCCGCCGCAATGCTCCAGGCGAGCAGTGGCTTGCCGTCGAGTGGCAGCAGCAGCTTGTGCGTCCCCATCCGCGCTGAGCGCCCGGCGGCCAGGATGATCGCCGCGATTGCGTCAGGCGCCGCGCCACTCGTATGTGCGCTCATGGTGTCGCTAGCTTCTCGGCGTGCAGCGCGATGAAGCTCGGCACGTGGGCGTCGCGGTCGTTGCCGTCCAGGGTGACGCCATCTGGCAGACGCGGCTCGACGACGCGTCGCAGCGCAAGCCCACACTCCAGCAGCAGGTTGATGTAGGCGCTGAGCGGTCGGTGGAAGAGCGTAGCGAAGGTTTGTGGGCGCTCGAATTCGGCGAGATACTCGCGCGTCTCGACGGCGCGCTGCGCAGGCCACTGGGCGCCTGATTGCTCGAAGCAGGGATGTAGCAGCGTGATGATGAGGTCGCCGCCGGGCCGCATCACAGCGCAGAGCGCGCGAACGGCGCCGTGATAGTCAGGAATGTCCATCAGGACCATATTGGCGATGACGAGATCGAAGCTCTGTGGCGGGAGCGTCAATTCCACGAGGTCGCCCTGGTGATAGGTGACGCCCAGTGGCTCGCGTCGCTCATGCGCGGCGCACAGCGCGTAGAGGCGCGCGGCTGGTTCCACTCCAGTGACATGCGCGCCGCGCCGGGCAAGCATGCGGCTGAGATAGCCTTCGCCGCAGCCTGCGTCCAGGACACGCTTGCCCGCAAGGGAGCCAGCCAGTGTGAAGATGGTTGGATTGAGCAGATGCTGGCGCGCAAAGTCGCCCTCTGCGCCAAAACCCTCTAGATGGTCGGCGGCCTCATCCCACGCGGCAATGACCCGCTGGCGCGCAGCATGATCGCTCATCCGTGCCTCCACCTCGTCAATAGCGTCCGAAAATTTCTGCGTCTCGGATTGTATCATGCGGTGTGGCGCCAGGCGCCAGTGTGAAAGGAGGCAAGTGCGATGGAGCCGGACGACTCCCTGGATCAGGCTGAATACGAGCGTCGTTACCAACGTGCGGTTGGGATATTCTCCTCCGCATCTGCGCCTGTGAAGATGGCGCGGCGACTTGCGCTGCTGCGGAAACGTCGCAGTGGTCCTGGGATGATCCTTGCGGGCGAGAACCGCCTGTGGGAGGCTCGGCGCGTTGGCTTGCTCGCGTCATCCATGAATCCGTTGACACGCGCCCATGTCGCGCTGGCCGAGGCTGCGAAGCAGTGCGCCGAACTCGATATGCTGTGCTGGGTCGTCACAGCGGTCACAGTAGACAAGGAGCGTGTGGAGCGCGCGTCGCCAGTTGATCGGCTGGTCGAAGCGTGGCAGTATGCGAAGGCGGCTGGCGATGGTCTGCTGCTGCTCAAGGGCGGCCTGTATGTCGAGCAGGCGCGGGCGGCGCATGCGCTGCTGGCGCCAGAGACTGAGGTCATCCTGATTGTTGGCTTCGACAAGGTCGTGCAGATCTTCGATTCCCGCTACTATGATGATCGCGATGCGGCGCTGCGTGAACTGTTCGCCGAGGCGGAGCTGGTCGTGGCGCCACGCGCAGGCGCCGATGAGGACGACCTGCGCGCGCTACTCGCGCGTCCTGAGAATCGCCAGTTCGCCGAGCGCGTGCGCTATTGTCCGCTGCCCGCGCAGTATGTCAGCGATTCGTCTACAGAGGCGCGCGCGGTCGTAACCTCCGATGCGGCAGGGCCAGAGAAGCTGCGTCAGCTCCGTGAACTGCTTACGCCTGAAGGCCTGGCGTTGACGCTCGGCGCATGCCCATATGCTCCAGAGCGGCCTCCAGGCGAGACCGATCTCGGCGATTGGTACAACGCCCGCCAGGAGTTGATCACAGCGCTCACCGATATACCACCGGGGAACCTTGCTCACGGGCCAGGGCTGGGGCGCCTGGTGAAGCTCTCCGCTGACGCTGGCCCTGGTGGGGCGGCGCTACGCGCATGGGTCCACGCGCGTGGGAAGCACACGCTTGCGGGCCTGCATGCGGCGCTTGCGCTCAGCGATCATCCTCTCCCAGCAGACGCCTGAGGCCATCCCAGTCATGCGCGGCGGCGAGGGTATCGAGTTGGGCGGCGGCGTCTGGCGTGTCGAGCGCGACGGCCACACCCTGCTCGAATCGCTCGCGCGCATCTGGCGCGCCACTGAAGAGCGCAGGCAGCGCGGGTACCCCGCGTAGCTGCGCCGAGAGTGTGCGTACGATGCGCCAGTATGGTCCCTGTGCGCCCTCGAACAGATCGGTGGGCTGCATCGGCCCGGCGCTCGGAAGGTAGTGGACGAGCATCGCATCCAGCAGCAGATCGTTCAACGCCGCGCCTTCTTCTGCGCCAGCACGCACTGCGCCGGAGGTCAGGCGCAGCCCGCTACGCATTTTCCGCCCATCCCATTCAGTATGACAGAAGCAGTTGAGCAGTTCGTGAGCCAGTTGGGCGGTATAGTAGGGCGCGCCGAGCGCGGTGGAGGCGAGCAGCGTCTTGGCGACCGATGGCTCATCGACGCTGTCGGCGCTGTCGGCGCTGTCGGCGCTGTTGGCGTCGTCGGCGTCATGTTGTGTGGCGCTCTGGTCAGGTGGATAGATCAGCGAGAGGATGTGCTTGCCGTCCATCGCCTGCGCGCCATCGCCCTGTGCGACGGCCCCAGCTTCGGCGCGCAGGGCCTCGGGTGTCAACACGATGATCGCAGGCGTCTCGCGTACCACACGGCGATACCAGCGCGCCTGATTCGACCACTGAATTGCGGGGAAGGCGCGTAGCAACGCGACCGTTTGCTCGCCGATGCGCTGGTAGACGGGCGCGAACGCTGGCGCGCGAGTCCACGGCCAGCGGCGCCCAAACTCTGGCCAAAAGCTGGCCGCCTGCGCTGCCGCCTCATCGGCCTGCGCCTGCGCGATGCGCGTGGTCATGCGTGGCGCGCTCGGCTGTGCGCGCTGAGGGGATACTTTTCGGGCGCGGGTAGACGTAGCGTCTCCCAGGCCGTTCGCCAGGCTTCGCCAATGATCAGCGCCTCCTCCTGGGTCTTCCAGGTCAGCAATTCATCCGTATCTACATCGGTGACAAAGCGCCACTTGTCGAAGAATTTGTAGGCGAGGGCATAGCGACCAGCGCGGCGGCCTCGGGCGAGCCGCGTCACGAGCATGCTATGGTCCCCGGCGATAATGGCAATCCGGCTGATGGGAACGCTCCTCCCCAGGCGACATGCAGGCGACATGCAGGCGAAATACAGGCGACGAATACATACGTCCCATAGGATACCACCGCAAGCGTCCAACATACAGGGTAATCTTTCCTATAGCCGACAACTACGGACAATGGTCGGCACTGTTCAACAGAACAGCGAAGCGGAAGCGGCGACCTGCCCAAGACGCTCAGCTTCGCAGTATAACCTGTAGCAAGACGACGTTCGACGTTCTCGGTGACCGAGACAGTGAATGGAGCAAGCGCATGGCGACGCAAGACGAGAAGCAGGCTTATATTGATGGGATGGCGCAGCGGCGCGGCTATGTGTTGGGCTATCACAAGGCGCTGGCGGAGGCGGACTTCGAGGCGCTGAAGGCTGCTGACGAGCTTGTGGGAGCGGTCTACACGCAGCCACGCCTGCTCGACCGCAAGACCAAGGAATTGCTGTTCTGCGCCACACTGACGGCGATGCGCGCAGGCAAGGGCCATCTTCAGAGCCATATCCGCGCAGCCATGCAGCATGGCGCCAGCGCGCAGGAGGTGCTCGAAGCGATTGAGATCACGCTGCCAGAGGCGGGTGTCGTCGCGTTCCAGGCGGGATTCGAGGCATGGCGCGAAGTAGTGGGCATCACGGGCATTGAGCCAACCATCAGCGTGTTCGATGGCGGCGATGGGGTCGGCTGAGCCGCCTGCCGAGCCAGGCGTGGATGGTGGTTGGCGCTAGCGGGCGCCAGCCGTCTCCGTCGTGACGCCCGTCATCTGCTCACTCAGGCTCCAGAGCCGCTCCTGCGCGGCGACATCATAGGACGCCTGCGAGGACTTCGCGGGCTTTGAGTTCACGAAGTAGCGACCCGATAGAGCGGCGACATCCAGCGACGAGGCCAGATAGATGCTGGTCTGCGCGCCGCGCTCAGGGCTGATGGCGAATGGGCGCACCAGCGTCATGGCGACCTGCGATAGTGGGCCGTTGTTCTTGGCGAAACCGGTGGCGACGAAGCCGGGATGCAGCGTGTTCGCAGTGACGCCGCTGCCCTCCAGCCGCCGCGCCAGCGCATAGGTGAACATGATATTGGCGAGTTTGCTGTCACCATACGCTCGCCACGCGCGGTAGCCTCGCCGCGTCTGATTCACGTCGTCAACGTCAAGCGTCTGGCCCCTGTGCGCCATCGAGCTGACCGTCACCACGCGAGCGGGCGCGTCCGCTTTGAGTCGGTCGAGCAGCAGATGGGTCAGCAGGAAGGGCGCGAGGTGGTTGAGCGCGAAGGTCCGCTCGTAGCCATCCACTGTCGTCTGGCGTGTCAGAAAGACGGCGCCTGCGTTGTTCAGCAAGACATCGAGGCGAGAGTACTGCGCCTGAAACTCGGCGGCGAGCCTGCGCACTTCTTGCATCGAAGAAAGGTCGGCGGTGAGCGCGTTCACGGAGGCGCCTTCGGTCTCGCGCTGAATCTGCGCGACGCTCGCTTGCGCCTTCGCCGGGTCGCGTCCGACGATCACCACAGTTGCGCCCATCGCGGCCAATGTGCGTGCGGCGATGAAGCCGATGCCACCCGTCGCGCCTGTCACGAGGATGGTTTTGCCTGCCAGGCGTTGTTCCGGACTCTGTCGCATGCCGCTCGCTCCTGCCGCTGAGATACTCCTGCCCCGAAGAGGCGTGTGTGCGCCCTTCCAGGCAGAGATTGTAGCGGCTGAAGCTGTCTTGCGCCACTGGCGGCAGCGAAACCTCAGGCGCTCTCAGCTATTGGCAATCTGCGGCCAGACCTCGCGGAAGATGCGTGCGAAGGCGCGGCGGTCATCGGCGGCGCCAACTGTCACACGAATGCAGCGGTCGAGCGGCGGCGCGCCCGGCATGCGAATGAAGACGCCCGCAGCGGCGAGGGCCGCCACCGTCGCGCGTGCGCGCTCCACGCCGCCAACATCAATCGTGACGAAGTTGGTCGCGGATGGCAGGGCTGTCAGGCCTAGTTCATGCGCCAGCGCCGCGTACTCCTCGCGTCCACGTGCGACCTCGGCCACCACCTCCGCCAAATAGGATTGATCGGCCAGCGCGGCTTGCGCGCCAGCGTGCGCGATGGTGTTGACGCCAAAGTGCAGGCGCACCTTGTCGAGGGCGCGCACCGTCGCGGGCGCGGCGAGCAGGTAGCCAATGCGCGCGCCTGCCATGCCATAGGCCTTCGAGAAGGTGCGGAAGCGCACGACGCGGGGATTCGCGGCGTCCACTGGCATCTGCGCCTCGGCAGGCGCGAATTCCAGATAGGCCTCGTCGAGCAGCAAGATGCACTGCGGCGGCAGCGCATCGAGGAACGCGGCGATCTCCGCGCCAGTTGACCAGGAGCCAGACGGATTATCGGGGTTGGCCAGATAGACGAGGCTGGCCTGCGTGCGCTGGGCAGCCTCAGCAAGCGCGTCGAGGTCGTTGCGGTCGTTGCGGTAGGGGATGCGCTCGATGCGTCCGCCGAAGCCCGCGACATGGAAGCCAAACGTCGGGTAGGAGCCAAGCGAGGCCACAACCTGGCTGCCTGGTTCCAGATAGAGCCGCACGACCTGACCGAGCAGATCGTCAATGCCCGCGCCGATGCCGATATACTCTATGCCGACGCCCAGATGCGCGGCGATGGCGTTGCGGGTGTCCCAGGCCTCTGGGTCGGCGTACCACTCGATGCGTTCTACGGCAGCGCGCATCGCCGCACGCGCTCGCGGGCTGGGGCCGAAATTGCTCTCGTTGGCGCCCAATCGCAGCGCAAACGTGCGTCCGCTGGCGCGTTCGAGCGCCTCAGGGCCGACGAATGGCGCAGTGGAGGGAAGACTGCGCACCAGCCGCGTAAAACCGCCGTCGCGCGGCGAATCCTGATCGTCCACGTAGGTC
>JAICSR010000228.1 GCA_025936795.1 Ktedonobacterales bacterium
CAGTGCCAATCGTCATTGGCGTCTTCGCGCTGGCGCTGATGGGCCTGGCGACCTGGCTCAGCCTGCGCGCCCGCCACATGTCGTCTGGCGCGCCGACGGCGCCCTAGCGAGCGCTGTGACATGGACAACAAAATGGATCTATGGACCTATCGAAAACTCTCCAAAGTCATGTGATATAACCAGCCTAACATTAGAGCGGCGAGAGAGGAACAACCCATGGGCGATCAGGCAACCGATCAGGCGCTCACATCATTCGATAGCGGGGGGCGTGTGATTCGGCGACAATGGTTCCAGGATCGCTGGTACTTCAGCGTGGTGGATATCGTGGCAGCGCTGACTGATAGCTCGAACCCGCGCAACTACTGGAGTATGTTGAAGCTCCGGTTGGCCGATGAGGAAGGCTTCAGCGAGTTGTACACAAAATGTGTACAACTGAAAATGCGCTCCCTGGATGGCAAGAAATACGCCACAGACGCTGCCGATACCGAGACGCTACTTCGGGTCATCCAGAGTATTCCCAGCCCGAAAGCCGAGCCGTTCAAGCAGTGGCTGGCCAAAGTTGGTACAGAGCGGCTGGAGGAAATCAGCCAGGGCGATCTGTTAGCCGCGCTCACCCCTGAACAGAAGGCCCTCTTCCTGCGCGGGCAGATAGCTGATCGTAATCTGACGCTCGCTGATGCCGCGACGGTGTCTGGTGTCGTGACCAGACACGACTTCGCCATCTTCCAGGATCACGGTTATCGTGGGCTCTACGGCGGCGAGACTGCGCGTGATATTGCCGCCCGCAAGGGACTTAAGCGGGGGCAGCAGATTCTTGACTGGATGAGCGCCGACGAACTCGCGGCTAATCTGTTCCGAGCTAGCCAGACTGAGCAGAGATTGCGCCGTGAGGCGATCCAGGGCAAGACACAGGCGAATCAAACACATTACGAAGTGGGGAAGGCTGAACGGGAATTTATTGTTGGCCAGGGTAACCCGCCGCCTGAAGAACTGCCCACTCCAGAGTACAGCATCCGGGATCTGCAGAAGCGCGAGCAGCAGCGCATCGAGGCTGAGCGCCAACCATCTCTCTGGTCGGCGGATGAAGGTACGTCCAACAACTAGGCAGCGCTGGTATTGAGATTGAGGCGCGCGGACGTTGGAGGTGAGCATCGCTGTTCCGCACTGCGCTAGGTGAGTGTTGGGGAGGCGCCAGAAAACCCCCAGAAGGTGAGGCGTATGCAGGGCAATGGGAAGGTGTTCATCAGCTACTCCAGAAAAGACGCCGACCTCGTGGCGCGCCTTCGGGAGGACCTGAAGCGGGCAGGCGTGGACATCTGGCTCGACCGTGAGCAACTGAAATCTTACACGCTCGACTGGCAGGAGTCTGTGCGAAAGGACATTGTGCAGGCGACGATGGTGATCTATGCCGCCTCGCCTGACGCCGCAGACTCTAAATATGTCGGCCACGAGTTGGCCATCGCGCGTGACGAGGACAAGCGCATCCTGCCGTTCTGGATACGCGGTGAGAAGTGGTCGCGCTGCATGCCGATGGACTACTACTACGCGCAATACACAGATGGGCGCGGCGCAGACTATGCTAAAGGACTAGAGAAATTGCTGGCTGCGCTTGAGGCTGCTGACACATCCTCTGCGCCTCCAATTGCATCTTTTAACGCTGATTGGATATGGCGCTGAAACGCGCGCTTTGCCGATCTATCACCTGCTCGATTGCTCGGCTGACATGGCGGGCGCGCCAATTGAGGCGCTGCGCGAGGGGATGCAAATACGCTATGACGAGTTGATGAGTGATCAAGAAATGCGAAGTAAGGCGAAGTTGAGCGTCATCACATTCGGTGGTGGCGCTCAACAAACGGCGCTTGTGCCACTCAGGTCGTTCGTGCTACCCACTATCCAAGCGTTTGGCGCGCGGACTCTGGGCGCAGCGCTGCATCTGCTAGCGCAATCACTTGCTGAGGACGTTGTATTGAACACCAGGGAGAGACACGGCGATTATGCGCCGTTGGTGTTTATCATGCTCGGTGGAGCGGTCGAGGATGAGTGGCGCTCGGCAGCAAAACGCCTTGGCGAGTTTCGCTATAATGCAAAACCACTGATGGTTGGCCTAGCCTGTGGACCGAAGGCGGACATGGAAGCGCTTGCGGCTGTTTGCACAACGGCGCATTCCATTGCAGAGACTAGCGGCGCCGAGTTGCGTTCATATTACCAGTTCATCAGCGGCTCCGCCCCGGCATCCAACAAAGCCCATTAACTCATAAGTGACCCTACTGCAAAGGCATTACAGACCTAGAGGCGCTGAAAAGATCATTCACAGCTGCACCCTGACTGGCTGTGAATATGTGCTCGCCCGCTAGGCGAACGGCCACTCAGGCAGATTCGCCTCGGAGAGTGCGCTGGAGGTGTTGGGGGCAGGCGTTGGCGCGAACCCGCGGGGCGCTGCGGGCGCGGCGTTTGCAGGCGCGGCGTAGCTCGCGGTATCGGTCAGCGCGAGGATGACCTCGTCGAGCGGCGTGCCACTGGGGGCTGGCCAGATCGGCTGCCGCCCCGCCCGCGCGATGCGGATGCTCTCGGCCAGTCGCCGCGCCTCCTGATCGGTGCGGCGCAGCAGGAAGTCCATCTGCGCCAGGCGCGCGAATCGCGCAATGAGAGTATTCAGGCTGGCGCCGATCTGCCAGAGCAGTGGATTGCGAATCGGCTGAGCGCGCGCCTGGAAGTCGCCATTCGCCAGCAGCACATGCACCGCCAGCAACTCGCGCACGCCCTGTTCCAGTTCGTGTGTGCGCTCGACTTCGCGTCGCTCCAGCGCGGCGATCTCCTCGGCGCGGTCGGCGCGTTTGAGGGCGCTGAGCACACTGCGCGCCCAGAAGTAGGCCACCAGCGCCACGACCACCTGCATCAGCAGTGGGCCAGCGAACGCCTGTTGCGCGTTGTTCGAGGCGAGCAGTTCGTCGAACGCCGCCGAATGCGGCATGCCGACGATAATCAGCGTCATCAGCGCGCAGTTGATGGCCGCCACCGCGAACACGCTCCACGGCTCCAGCACCGAGGCGGCGACCAGCACCGATCCCGCCGCCAGATAGAGCGCGCCCAGGTCTACGATATCGAATTTGCCGTCGATAGCCGTGGCTGGGATGCTCGCGAGCGGCAGGTTCGCCAGCGCCACCAGCAGCAGTCCTGCCATCGTCACCCGTCCAGAGCGGTTCAGCGCGACCACGACGACGGTGAGCGCTAGCGTGACCACCAGTGTGATCTTCATCAACGGGTGGTCGTCGTCCACGATGACAAACTGGAAGAGCGCCGCCAACTCGATCAGCGTGAACGCCAGCAGCAGCGCGCCCACCAGCCGCCCACGCCGCACCCGCTCGCGCGCATCAAAGCTTGCTGAGGCAGGCGCAGGCGGTGGCGAAATGAGGCTCAGTAGCCTGCCGATCTGGCTGGGAGCCGATGTGGCGCGAATATCCAAACCCTGCTCAAGTGTAGATGGTGTCTGCTGCACGATTCGCCCCCTCTCATGCCTGCCTGGCTGCCCACCAGATGCGTGTTCACTTCATAAAAGAAAGTACGCAGGGGCGTTACAGTCCGCGCCATGCGGCAATCGCATCGAGGTGACCTTCTGACCCGCCTCAGCCAGCGCTCGCAGGCGCCGAAATGACCCATCTTACGGACGCGACGCCGCGAGAGAGCATGCTATACTTGTTGGCGCCTGTGCGCTCCCTGATGGATGCATGGAGCATGCAGGCGTGGCCGCCCCAGCGCGGTCTGCCCCGGAATCTGCGTAGCGCCTTCGCATAGCGCGTTCGCATAGCGCATTCGCCGTATGCCAAGCCGTATAGCCAATGTGTAGGAACACTTCTGTGGCGCCCTGCGTCGTCTGTCCTCCTTTAGCCTGTCCTGGCCGCACACGCCCGGTCTACCGAGCGCGTCGTCAGCGTCGCCTGTGAGGCCTACGAGGCCTCCGAGTAGGAGCATGCTATGTCAGCCGCAGAGAACATGGCCACCGCGCGCAAGCTCAACGAACTGTATAACCTGCACAGCAGCGACCCCACCTGGCTCGATCAAGCCGCTGCCCTCGTCACCGACAACCTGACCTCCGTGGATGTTCCCACGGGCGTCACGACCCATGGCAAACAGGAATTTCAGCAGTACTTCAAAGGCTGGGCAGCCGCCTTTAGCGACGGGCGCATCGAAGTCACCCATGCCGCCGCGACCGAAGACACCAGTGTTGTCGAGTTCATCGGCCGTGGCACGCAGGATGGCCCGCTTGCAGGCCCTGCTGGCGACATCCCGCCGACGGGCAAAAAGATCGCCATCCACTTCTGCTCGGTGAGCCGCCTGGTGAATGGCAAGATTGCGGAGAGCCGATTGTACTACGACGCATTGAGCCTGCTTACGCAGCTCGGCGTCATTCCCGCGCCCGCCACGGCTCAGGCATAGGGCTACGTCGCATGGCGCGCCAGTTACAACGAGGGGACGCCCGGCATGAGCGTCCCCTTCGATTGCGCCACGGTCGCCAACTGTTATGCGGGCAGTGGCGCGCCAGTCAGCCACTCGTAGGCCTCGCGGTAGCGCCTGGCGGCGCCCGCCACCACGTCGGCGGGTAGCGCAGGCGCGGGCGGCTGCTTGTTCCAGCCGGAGCCTTCGAGCCAGTCGCGCACAAACTGCTTGTCGAAGCTGGGGGGCGAGCCGCCGGGGCGATAGTCGGCGACGGGCCAGTAGCGTGAGGAGTCGGGCGTGAGGAGTTCGTCAATCAGGATCAGCTCGCCGTCGAGTTGGCCAAACTCCATCTTGGTATCGGCGATGATGATGCCCCGGTCGAGCGCATAGGCCGCCGCTGTCTTATAGATGGCGATGCTGGCGTCGGCGATGGTCTGGCCGATGTCTTCGCCGACGGCCCGCTTCATCTCATCCAGTGAGATGTTGATATCATGGCCCTGCTCGGCCTTCGTCGCGGGGGTGAAGATCGGCTCTGGCAGCCGGTCGCCCTGGCGTAGACCGGCAGGCAGCGCAACACCGCAGACTGCGCCGGTACGCTGGTAGTCAACCCAGCCGCTGCCCGCCAGATAGCCGCGCACGACACACTCGAAGTCGTAGCGTTTCGCCATCTTGACGATCATGAAGCGGCCCGCCAGCAGGTCGCACTGCTCAGTGTCGGCGCGCACGGCATCCGGCAGATCGGCGATATCGACGCTGATGAGGTGGTTGGCGATCAGGTCGGAGAGGCGCTGAAACCAGAAGGCGGAGAGCTGAGTGAGGACGCGCCCCTTGTCAGGGATGCCATTGGGCAGGATGCTGTCGAAGGCGGAGATGCGGTCGGTCGCGACCATCAGCAGGCGGTCGCCCAGATCATAGGTGTCGCGCACCTTGCCGACACTAAACTTCGGCAGCGGCAGGTCCGTGGTAGTCGCTATCTGGGAAACCATCTCATCCCCTTCATCTCTCAAGCTATGACACCTCATAACACATCCGCGTGGGGTGTTGGCTGCCCCCTCTCCAACCCTTCCCTCGCTGCGGCGAGAGAGGGGCTTTCTGGCTCCCCTCACCTTGTGGGCGAGGGACTGGGAGTGAGGGCGCTCAGACGCGCGAGGGCGCATTACCTCCATTAAGCCACACGTTGACGACGCGCGCGAAGTCAGCAGGACGCTCGGTGAATGGCGAGTGACCGCAACCCGTAAACACGACCAGCCGTCCGTGACGGATGAGCTTGCGCGCGCGCAGGGCATCGGCGTAGGGCGCCACGCGGTCGCGCTCGCCCCAGAGCAGCAGCGTTGGCTGCTCTAGCGTGAGCAGGCGGTCGAGGAAGTTCAGGTGGACCCCAAACAGGTCAATCCAGCGGTCGAAGGCGCGCGCGCCAGAGGGGATGACGGCCTGCTGGGTCGTCACTTGCCAGGTGAACTCGAACGCTTCGTCGCGCGGGACGCTGCGCTTGGCGCCGTCCTGCGCCAGCACACGCGCCATGAAGTCGCGGCCTAGCCAGCGATGCAGCCGCTCCGGCTTGAGCCAGAAGTAGAGGCGCACATCCAGCGCGGCGGCGCGACCCAGGCCGCCAGCGTCGGCCAGCAGCAGGCTGCGCACGCGGTCGGGGTGGTCGAGCGCGAGGCCCAGCGCCGTGAAGCCGCCCATCGAGTGGCCGAGCAGGTCTACGCGGTCGAGGTCGAGGTGATCGAGCAGCGCGAGGACGCCGTCCATCCAGAAGCGCAGCGCGTCTTGCGGTGTACGCCCGGTAAAGATGGGCTTTTCAGAGAGGCCCCAGCCGGGCAGATCGAGCGCGATGACACGGCGCTGCGCGGCGAGTGGGGCGAAGATCGGCGTGAAGAGCGCCGCAGCATTGCCACGGCCATGCAGCAGCAGCAGCGGTTCGCCCTCGCCACAGGTGAGGTAATGCAGGCGCCCGCCGCCCGGCCCCGGCGCTTCATGGCGCTCCACCGCGACGCCCGCCGTGCGCAGCAGCGCCTCCTCGGCGGCCTGCAATGCCGCTGCTGGCTGGTCAGATGCGGTGGGCGTTGGTGAGGCGGGCATGGGGGCTGGGGCGGACATAGGGCGGCTATCC
>JAICSR010000270.1 GCA_025936795.1 Ktedonobacterales bacterium
AGGATATCTTACATCGCGCAGATTCCTGCGCCGCGCCCACTCGCTCCCGCCCACCAGGTTCCCCCTCTCCTCGCAGGAGAGGGGGTCAGGGGGTGAGGTCGCTAATACACCACCGACTCCGTATACTCGCCGAAGACCCGGCGGAAGACGCCCATGATCTCGCCGAGCGTGCAGTAGGCCCGCGCGCAGTCGAGGATGAAGGGCATCGTGTTCTCAGAGCCGCGCGACGCCTGCTCCAGCGCCGCCAGCGTCACACCGACGCGCTCGTTGTCGCGCTCGCGCCGTGTGCGCTCCAGCCGCTCCAGGTGGATGCGCTCCTTGGCCGGGTCCACGTAGAGTGTTGGCACGCGCACGCCCGCATCAGGCATCACGTAGTCGTTGACGCCGACAATCACGCGCTCGTTGCGGTCCACCTCCTGCTGGAAGCGGTACGACGCCTCGGCGATCTCCTTCTGGAAGAAGCCGTTACGGAT
Source organism: Ktedonobacterales bacterium (assembly GCA_025936795.1). Lineage (GTDB taxonomy): Bacteria > Chloroflexota > Ktedonobacteria > Ktedonobacterales > JADMIN01 > JAKAIY01. The sequence goes on from JAICSR010000270.1 coordinate 474, forward strand.
GCACTCCAGCACGCCGCCCAGCTCGCGCACCTGCGTGATATAGGCCATCGCCTGGCGCTCCGTCTCGTCGGTCAGCGCCTCCACGAAGAACGAGCCGGCCAGCGGATCAATCGTATTGGCCACGCCGCTCTCGTGGGCGATGATCTGCTGCGTGCGTAGCGCCACCAGCGCCGCCTTCTCGGTCGGCAGGGCCAGCGCCTCGTCGAGCGAATTGGTGTGCAGCGAGTTCGTGCCGCCCAGCACCGCCGCCAGCGCCTGGAGCGCCACCCGCACGACGTTGTTCTCCGGCTGCTGCGCCGTCAGCGAGACGCCCGCCGTCAGCGCGAGAGTGCGGCGCGTCCACGAGCTCGGGTCCAGCGATCCGTAGCGCTCGCGCATCTGATGCGCCCAGATGCGCCGCGCCGCGCGGAACTTGGCGATCTCCTCGAAGAGGTCGTTATGTACGTCGAAGAAGAACGAGAGGCGCGGCGCGAAGTCGTCCAGCGCCATGCCACGCTCCAGCGCCGCCTCGACATACGCGAACCCATCGGCCAGCGTGAAGGCTAGCTCCTGCACGGCGGTGGCGCCTGCCTCGCGGATATGGTAGCCGCTGATGCTGATGGTGTTCCAGCGCGGCATATGCTGCGCGCCAAACTCCATCGTGTCCACGACGAGGCGCATGGATGGCTCCGGCGGGAAGAGGAACTCCTTCTGCGCGATGTACTCCTTGAGGATGTCGTTCTGCAGCGTGCCGCCAAGCTGCGCCATCGGCACGCCCTGCTTCTCAGCCGCCGCGATATACATCGCCCAGATCGCGGGCGCCGGGCTGTTGATCGTCATCGAGGTGGTGATCTTGTCCAGCGGCATGCCGTCGAGCAGCACCTCCATATCAGCCAGCGACGAAACGGCAACACCGCACTTGCCAAACTCGCCCAGCGCCATCGGATGATCGTGGTCGTAGCCGTAGAGCGTCGCCATGTCGAAGGCGACTGAGAGACCCGTCTGCCCCTGCGCCAGCAGATACTTGAAGCGCGCGTTGGTCTCCTCCGCCGTGCCGAAGCCCGCGAACATGCGCATCGTCCACGGCTTCGCGCGGTACATCGTCGCCTGGGCGCCGCGCGTATAGGGATATTCACCGGGGAAGGCCAGGTCGCGCGCGTAGTCAAGCTGGGCGGTGTCTTCGGGGGTATAGATGCGCTTGATTGGCATGCCCGACTGCGTGGTCGTCTCGGGGGGGCGCTCTGGCATGCGCTTGACCGCCTTCGCGACGGTCGTCGCCTCCCACCGCTCGCGCTCGCTCTCTACACTGGCGACCGCCTCAGGCGCATAGAGCGGCTGCGATGGCTGGGCGGCGTCTGGCTGGCTGGCGCCATTCGCGCTATTGGAGTGTCGTGAGCGTTTTCCCGCCGCGCGCGGCTGCTGGTCCAGCATGGTCTGTTCCTCCTGATATGCCAAGTTCGGCGCGTGATAACTGGTGAGGCGACCTCACCCCCTGTCCCCCTCTCCCGCGAGGAGAGGGGGAATCCGGACTCCCCTCGCCCTCGGGGGAGAGGGGCCGGGGAGAGGGCCGCGCAGCCTACGCCAGCACGTCCACGGACATCGCCACCGCGCCGCCGCCACCCAGGCAGAGCGTCGCCAGCCCCGTGCCGCCGCCGCGACGGCGCAGCTCATAGATCAGCGTCGTCAGCACGCGCGAGCCGCTGGAGCCGATCGGATGTCCCAGCGCAACGGCGCCGCCGTTGGGATTCACCTTGTCCCAATCCCAGCCAAGCTCTTTGCCATTGGCGACGGTCTGCGCTGCAAACGCCTCGTTGACCTCGATCAGGTCGAAGTCGCCCAGCTTCTGGCCGGTGCGCTCCAGCAGCTTGCGCACGGCGCGTGGCGGGCAGGCGAAGATCATGCGCGGCTCGATGGCCGCCGCCGCGTAGCCAGTGATGCGCGCGAGGATTGGCAGCCCCATCTCACGCGCCAGCCGCTCGCTGGCGACGACGGTGGCCGAGGCGCCATCGCTCAGGCCGGGAGCATTGCCCGCCGTGACCGAGCCGTTCGCCTTGCGAAAGGCGGGCTTGAGCGCGGCCAGCCCCTCCATCGTCGTATCGGCGCGAATCGGCTCGTCGCGCTCGATCAGCGTGGTCGCGCCCTTCTTGCCAGCAATCTCGACCGGGACGATCTCATCGCGGAAGCGCCCCGCCTCGGTCGCCGCCTGCGCCTTCATGTGGCTGTGATAGGCCAGCTCGTCCTGCTCCTCGCGCGTCACGCTGTACGCCTCGGCGACGATCTCAGCCTCCTCGCCCATGTGAATATGCTCGACGGCGCACCAGAGGCCGTCATGCACGACGGAATCTACCATCGTGGCGTCGCCCATGCGATAGCCGGTGCGCGCTTTGGGCAGCAGGTAGGGCGCGTTGCTCATGCTCTCCATGCCGCCCGCGACGAAGAGATCGCCGTCGCCTGCCTTGATGGCCTGCGCCGCCAGCATGATGGCCTTCAGCCCGGAGCCGCAGACCTTGTTAATGGTGAAGGCTGGCACATCGGCAGGCACGCCGCCAGCGAGCGCCGCCTGGCGCGCCGGGGCCTGCCCCTCGCCCGCCTGAACGACATTGCCCATGATGACTTCATCAATGCGCTCAGCCGGGATGCCCGCGCGGCGGATAGCCTCGCGGATGACATGCGCGCCCAGGTCGGTTGCAGTAAGCGACGACAGCCCGCCGAGGAAGCGTCCGGTGGGGGTGCGGGTCGCCGCGACAATCACAGCGTCAAGATCGGCCATTTATCGGCTCCTTTGTCTCGAAATCTCAGTTCGTCTGGCCTGCGCCTCATTGCGCGCCGCAGATCGAATGGCGTCTCTGGCATTATACGGCATCGGGCGCAGTCTCGGAGCGCAGGCCAGCGCATTCGGGCAAGCGGCGAATACGCAAAATTGTGTAGAAATACCAGTAGACAAGAGTGGCGCCCGCGAGTACGCTGGGGCCAGGGGAACGTCAACACGGCGAACCTGGCGGACTCTTCGTGGTCTATCTCAGCGTGACTGACGCCAGAGCGCATCGAGGGGCAGGGGGAGCGGCGACCTTCGCGGGCGCTTGCTTGTGTGCTGCGACGACGATTCTGGCGCGCTTGTGTCCCAGGGGGAGCGACCTCCTCCAACTGTTTGCGCGTCCACTCGCTCAGGTGAGGCGGGCGTGGAAAGGAACACCCAGCCATGTCTATGGACCCAAATCAGCAGTACGGGCAGCAGCCACCGCAGCAGCCGTACGCGCAGCCACAGACCTTTGCGGCGACGGCGGGCCGATGGGGCGTCTCGGCGCTTGGCAACCTGGGCGCTGAGGTGATGGCCGGTCTGGCGTATCTCATCACCATCGTGCCGTTTGTCGGTTTCATTGCGCAGATCATTCTCTTCGCACTGGAGAAGAACCGCTACGTCAAGTTCCATGCCGCCCAGGCGATGTGTCTGAGCATCCTTGCCATCGTCCTCGGCATCCTTGACATCATCATCGGCAGCGTGTTCAGCTTTGGCATTGGCTCCTCCAATGCGGCGGTTGACCTGGGCAGCGCAGGTATCGGACTCCTCTTCTCGTGCATCTTCGGCATCCTCGGCCTGGTGATCTTCGGCTTCTGGATCTGGGGCATGATCGCGGCCTTCACTGGCAAGCCGACCAAGCTGCCGATCGTCGGCAACATCGCCGAGGGGCTGGCTGGCGGTCCCGTCACCGCCGTCTAACCGTTCGCTGGCCGATAGCCAACCAAACGCGCCGGTCGCGGAGAGCTGTTCTCCGCGACCGGCGCGTTTCGTATTGTGCGAGTTAGGGTGCGGGGCGGTGGCCAGCGGTTGATATCGCGCCTGAAGGGCCTGTCGGCCCACAAGGTCCGCCTGCGCGGACCCGAACCCGGAGCGTGGACCCGCGCAGGCGGGTCTTGTGGTGGCCGCAGCCACCTTCAGGCGCGGTATTAACCGCCAGCCGCTGCTCTCCTGCTCTAGCGCCATCCACTGCCACTCTGCTATCCTGAGTGCAACAGTGAAGCTGCGAGCAGCCTCACGCACGCGGATGGGAGGGTGGCATGGCGGCGAAGGACGACGGCCCGCGTCTGGCGGCTCCGACTGCGCTCGCGCCCCACGACTCGGCGGCGCCCACCCCCGCTGTCATCTTGCCGCTGCCGCAGGTGCATCCCGCGCTGCGCTGGCCGCTGCGCGCCTTCAAGGGGCTGGCGTTGCTGCTGGCGCTCGGCCTGCTCGGCAACATCCTGCTGCTCTTCTTGTCGGTTGGGCCTGCGGGCTTCCTCTCCGCCGCCCATTTGCAGGTCGCCTATGTGGCGAGCCTCATTACGAGCAATCTGCCGATAGCGGCCGCCGTCGCCGTCGTTCTGCTGTTGCTCTTTGGCCTGAGCGTGCTGGCCGAGCGCCAGTTCGCGGATGAGCAGCAGCGGCTGCATGACGCCCAGGCGCGCGAGCTTGCCAGCGGCGCTGCCCGCGAGGCCTACGCCCAGGACGCGCCTGCCATCGCCGCGCAGGTGGCGGACGTGATCGAGCAGCGCATGCGCGCCGCCGCCGCTGCGGGCGCCGCAATCATCGCCAGCGCGCCCGCGCTCGCCAGCGGCGTGATCTCGCCCGACAAGCTGCCACGCATCGCCCACCTCTTTGGCCGCAGCGACCAACTGGATATCGCCCTCGCGCGGCTCAGCGCTGGCTCCTCGCTGAGTGTCAGCGCGGTCGAGGGGATGCCTGGCGTTGGCAAGACGGTCTTCGCCGCCGAACTGGTGGCCCGCGCGGGCGCGCGGAAACTCTTCCCTGGTGGCGCGGCGTGGATCTCCTGCGAGCAAAAGGAGGGCGCGGACGGTCTGGACGCCATCTTCGCCGATGTCGCCACCGCCATTGGCCAGGAGAGCATCAAGGAGATCGCAGACCCTGCGCGCCGTCGCGCCGCGCTCTATGCCACGCTGCACGCGCCCGACGCTCCCGCCGCCTTGCTCGCGCTCGACAATATCGAGCCGGGGCTGGACGATACCGCGCTGCTCGATACGCTGGCGGGTGGCCGCGCCACGCTGCTGCTGACCGCCCGCCACACCATCGCCGACCCGCGCGTCAGCGCCTTTCCGCTGGAGCAACTGGCCGCTGGACCCGCCGCCGACCTCTTTCGCGAGCGCCTGCGCCAGCAGGATGGCGCTCGCCCCAACGCCGCCGATGAGCCGCTGATCGCGGTCGTGG
>JAICSR010000423.1 GCA_025936795.1 Ktedonobacterales bacterium
GTCGCCAGCCTCATCATCGAAAGCTCGCCCGCCAGCATGCCTTTGTGGGTGGCCGAAGCGAATCGGCTGCGCGCTGACCTGCCGCCCGATGTGCAGCGGACGCTGGCGCAGCACGAGCAGGCTGGCACGACCGATAGCGCAGAATATCAGCAGGCGATGATGGTCTATTACGACCGTCATGTCATCCGCGTGAAGCCCATGCCCACCTTCGTTGGGCGCACTTTTGAGACGATTTCGCCAGAGGTCTATGTCACCATGAATGGGCCAAGTGAGTTCTATTGCATCGGCACGCTCAAAGACTGGGACATCACTGATCGCCTGGGCGAGATTACACTGCCGACGCTGCTGCTCTCTGGCCGCTACGATGAGGCGACGCCAACCGTGATGGGCGCGGTTCATCAGGGTATTCAAGGCTCCGAGTGGACAATCTTCGAAAACAGCGCGCATATGTCGCATGTTGAGGAAGAGGCGGCCTGGTTTCCCATCGTCAACGACTGGCTGGCGCGTCACGACCGTGCGTGAGGCTGGATGGCGGTTTAGCCGCCAACCGGTGGCCGCACGACCTCGCCGCGCTGGGCGCTCTGGCGCGCCGCCTCGATGATGCGGACGACGCCGAGCGATTCATCGGGGTCTACCGGCATGGGCTTGCCCTCGCGCAGCGCATCGCGCACGGCGGCATAGTAGTCCTGATAGCTACCCGGCACGCTCTCGACGGTGGCCACGACGGGGAGGCCATCAATCTCGGTCGAGAGCGTTCCCCAGCGTTCGCGTGGCTCGCGCCCATACTCGGCGTCGCCTGGTCGCAGCCCAGCGATCAGCTGCGGCTCTTGCGGATCGAGGCCGTACTTTTCGTAGACGCCGACCGCGCCGACGACGCGCATGCGTGGGCCAGTGGCGCGCGGGATGACGCTCATCCACAGATGCGCCACCTCGCCGCCAGGGAACTGCAGCGCCACGAAGCTATCGTCATCCGCCTGCGCGCCCGGTCGCCGATGCGCCTGCTCAGCATAGACGGTATCGGGCCAGCCGAAGAGCTGGAGCGCCTGGTCAATCAGGTGCGCGCCGAGGTCGAAGAGCAGTCCACCCGCCAGCGATGGATCACCACTCTCGCGCCAGGCGTTGGCTTTCGGAGTCGGGCGGAAGCGCTCGAAGCGGCTCTCGAAGCGCGCGATGCGTCCGAGCGTCTGGCCCTGCAACAGACGCCGCACGGTGAGGAAGTCGTTGTCCCAGCGGCGATTCTGGAAGACGCTGAGTAGATTGCCCGTGCGCTGGGCCGCCGCGATCACCTGCTGCGCCTCGGCGGCGCTGGGCGCAAACGGCTTATCAATCACGACGGGCAGCCCGGCCTCCAGCGCGGCGATGCCGAGCGAGCTGTGCGCGTTGTTCGGCGCGGCCACTACCACGAGGTCGAGCGTGTCAGCGGCGGCCAGCAACGCCTGCGCCGTGGGATAGATCGTCGCCTGGGGGAAGTCGCGCCGCGCCTGAGCCGTGTGCGCCGGGTCGCCAACGCTGATGGCCGCGACCCGCATGCCTGGCGTGGATGCCACCAACGGCGCGTGAAAGACCGAGCCAGCCAGCCCATAGCCAATGATACCCACGCGCAGGTCTGCGCTCTCGCTCATAGCAGGCTCCTCCTGAACAAGCCCTGTGGCCAGCGGTTGAAACCGCGCCTGAAGGTGGCGTGCGGGCCACCACCAGACCCGCCTACGCGGGTCCCCATCCGGATGCGGGTCCGCGCAGGTGGACCTTGTGGGCGCAGCCCTTCAGGCGCGGTTTCAACCGCTGGCTGCGCCCCGCTAACCACGCTACCAACCGCTGGCTGTGTCACCGCCCGCTGACGGCGTTGCGTCTTCGGGTAACGGCGTCCAGGATCACAGCGGCGATCAGCACTGCGCCCTCGAGCATTTGCTCAAAGGCGGCGCTGGCTGAAGCGAACAAGGTCAGGCCGTTCTCCAGGCAGCCGATGATCAGAACGCCGAGCACCACGCCCCAGACCGAGCCACGCCCGCCAAAGAGGCTCACACCGCCAATGACCGCCACGGCGATAGCCAGCAGCAGCAGGCGAGGGTCAACCGCAGTGGGGGCCGAGGTCGTGCGAGAGGTGACCAGGATGCCGCCGAGGCCAGCCAGCATCGAACCCAGCCCAAAGATGCTGATGCGGATCAGGGTGACGTTGATGCCTGCGCGGCGCGCTGCCTCCGGATTGCCACCAACGGCATAGACATGCCGCCCAAATGTGGTGTAGCGCAACACAAGCCACGATACGATGAGAACCCCAAACACAATGTAGATGGCGTAGGGAACGCCGAGCGCGCTCTCAAAGATGACCAGGCTGCCAGCCACAAGGACGACGACCACCCCCAGCTTGAGCCACACCGTCCACATGGGACCAACACGCAGCCCTGCCTGCTCCCGTCGGCGCCGATCGAAGAACAAGACGCCGAGATAGATCGCGATGATAGGGATCGGTGAAAGCACATCCCACGGAAAGATCACGTAGTTCGACATGATGCCCTTCAGCGCGGGATCGAAGAGAATAATCGTCGTATTTGGATACTCAATCTGAGCCAGCAGGCCAGAGTAGAAGATGTATCCCGCAAGTGTGACGACGAATGAGGGGATGTGCAGAACCGCGACGAGGAGGCCATTGATCAGGCCAATGATCAGACCAGCTACCAAACCGGCGATCAGCGCAAGCGCCGCAGGCCAGTGGTGGTAAGAGGAGAGAATGACCGTGACCGCTCCGCAGAGATAGGCCACTGCCGCGAGCGAGAGGTCAATCTCTGCCAGCAGCAGCGTCAGCACGGCGGCCAGCGCGATCACCGCCACGTCGGCTTCTTGCAGGATCAGATTGCTGAGGTTGATCGGATAGAGAAAGACGCCGCCTGAGAAAATCTCAAAAACGACGACGATCAAGAGCAGCATCAGGATGGCCGGGAGCTGGCCAATGTCCCCGCGCCGCAGTCGCGACATCGTCACCTGACCGAACGACTCATTGGGAGGCGTTGGTGGTACGTGCTGAGAGACATCAGACTCAGTGGTCGAGGTGTTCGTCACATTGCTCTGCATTGTCTCGCTCACTCTCGTCTATGCCGTTTGTGCGACATCACTTGCGTCGCCGTTCTCGGCCACATCGCCAAACTCCGCGCCTGTAATCGCTCCGACGACCTGTTCTGGCGTGGTGTTGTGGATATCAAAGGTCGCTATTCGTCGGCCCAGTCGCATGACCACAACGCGGTCAACGACCTCAAAGATATCCGCCAGGTTGTGCGAGATGACGACGACCGCCAGCCCTTGCTCGCGCAAGCGTTTGATGAGCGTCAACACCTGACGAGTCTGGGCGACACCGAGCGCGGCGGTTGGTTCGTCGAGCAGCACCACCTGCGCGTTGCGCAAGATGGTCTTGGCGACGGCGATAGACTGTCGCTGGCCGCCAGAGAGTGATGCGACAATCGAGCGCACCGA
>JAICSR010000151.1 GCA_025936795.1 Ktedonobacterales bacterium
GCAGCGTCTCTGGCCTATCTTCGGTGAAGGCATTGCCTGCGCCGATGACGAGCGCCCGTGCGCCAATCTCGTGAATGGCGGCTACGCTCGCTGCAAAGAAGCTGGCGAAGGCGTCGCCAACCTCGGCGCCCATCGAGCCGGATGAGACAGCCACCACCGGGCGCTCCCCATTCAGAAAGGCGCTCATGGCGGGCGGCTCGCGCCAGCCGCTGGGCGTATCCCAGAAGAGAACGCCAGTTACCTGCGCGCTGGCGGGCCAGTCGGGCGGGCGCGCGAAGAACGCGGACGACACGGCGACGGCGGTGAGCGTGGGCGAGAGATTGCCATCCTGCAAGAGGCGTCGGCGCGGCGGCAGCCCATAGGTCGCACGCACGGCATTGAGTGGCGGATCGCTGGCACGCCCAACCAGCGCGCCGCCAAACGCCCACGCCGCGCGATTGAGCAGGTGTCCCAGTGCGCCGGGAGCAACTGTCCGCATCGGTGCGACCCAGCCAGTCGGGATCGTCGGCGAGAGCGCGACCGTCACCCAGCGCACGCCCGTCAGCTCCGCCACGGCGCTGGCGGCGACCTGGCTCACGGAGGCGATCAGCGCGTCGGCGTCGCTGCAGAGGTCGCGCAGCGCGGCGATGTTCCCGCGCAGCGACGGCGCGAGATAGTAGCGCGCGATGACCCGCAGCGAGGCGAGCGCATCGGCGCCGCTCACCATCTCGCGCATGTAGGGGCCGAGCAGTGCGCGCATGTCACCGCTCAGGTGGCGTGCCTCGAAGCCCTCGGCGCGCAGGCGCGGCGCAAAATCATCCTCCACAGCGAAGATGGCCGCATGCCCACGCTGGCGCAGCCCCAGCCCCAGCGCGATAAATGGGTGCAGGTCGCCACTCGACCCCATCGTCGAGATGATGAGTCGCGCCATGCCTGTCTCGCCCCTCCCGCTCGCCCGAACGCCAGATGCGGCGCCCCTGCCAGGCATATGATACCGCGTCGGCCTGTCGCATGGTGTGGCGCCTGGCTTGCCCTGGCGCGTGCGGCTCTCGTATCATGCACAGCGCCAGGATGTCTGGCAAGGCGCTCCACGCGCATGTGATGCCTTGTGACAAGGGAAACGATTTGACGGACAGCATGACCAACAGTCGCGAGGTCTATCGCGGCTGGGACACGTATCACGACCACCTCATCCAGGCCATCAGCCCGCTGACGCCAGAACAGGTGAGCTACCGTACTACGGGGAGCCTGCGCAGTGTTGGGGAGATCTGTCGGCATATCATCGGCGCGCGTGCGCGCTGGTGTGAACAGGCGCTGGGTCTTGACGGCGACACGCTGGGAGCCCTTGGTCAATGGGATGCCAGGGACGCGCCTGAGCGCTCCGCCACAGAGCTTGTGGAGGGGTTGCGCGCCTCATGGGCCGTGCTGTGGGACGCCCTCGGCTCCTGGACCGTAGCCGACCTGGCATACACGATTCCAAATACGGACCGTGCTCCCGGCGAACCGGAGATCTTCACGCGCCAGTGGGTCGTCTGGCATCTGATCGAACACGACCTGCATCATGGGGGCGAGGTCTCCCTGATTCTCGGCTCACGCGGGTTATCTGGACTGGACATCTAACAGGAGGGCGCGCAGATGGTCACGCTGCAACCGATGACTGAGGCTGACTACGATGCCTACAGGGCCAACGCCGTCGAAGACTACGCCGCTGAGCGCGCTCTGGCCGAAGATACCTCGCTAGAGGAGGAGCGCAAGACGGCCAGCGCGCAGCTCGCGGGCCTCCTCCCGCAGGGCTTGCGCACGCCGGGCCATCACTTCTGGCGCGTCGTGGCGGAGGATGGGACGCGGGTCGGCTCACTCTGGGCGCACTTCGAGGCCGAGCGGCGACGCGCCTTCATCTACGACATCGTGATTGATGCGGCGCAGCGCGGCAAGGGCTATGGCGAGGCGACCATGCGCGCGCTGGAGGAGGAGCTTCGCCCGACTGACCTGACACACATCGAATTGAACGTCTTTGGTCACAACAGCGTCGCCCGTGCGCTCTATGACAAAATGGGCTATCGCGTCGCAGCCACCTACATGCTCAAGCGCATCGCCGACAAAGACTGAGGCGTCGCTGAGGCCAGGATGGGTCGCGCGTCGGCGCCTGGGCCGCTCCATCGGCTACAATACCGTGATGCGCGCTGCAACGGGCGCGCTGGTAGGCCAGGGGAGCAGGCATGACGGCGGGCGTGGGCGAGACGGGCGGGCGCGCAGCAGCGGAGGGGATGTCGGGCGCGCTGGGCTGGCTGGGCGGCTTCGGTCGCACGCGGCGTGGCGCTCTCATCACGCTGGTGGTAGCGAATGCGCTCTGGGCTGGCACGTACTCCGCAGGCAAGATCGCGTTGCAAGACCTCAATCCCGTCGAGCTGAATGCGCTACGCTTCCTGATCGCCGCGCTTGTGCTGGCGCCCGCGCTGATCCGCGGCTGGCGGCGCCTCCCACTCGACCGCCGCTCGCTGCTGACACTGGCGATGCTGACGCTGCTCGGCTTCGTGCTGAACAAAGCTTTCGAGTACTTTGGGCTGGCGCTCTCCACTGCCTCGGATGTCGCGCTGCTGATCTCCACCGAATCGCTGTTCACAGCGGTCCTCTCATGGACACTGCTGCGCGAGCGGGTCGCGGCGGCGGGCATCGCGGCGCTGGTCGTCGGCATGGCAGGCGTCTATCTGATCGTCGAGCGCGGCGTCATCCCTAATCTGGGCGGCGCGGCGGGCAGCGGGCGCATCATCGGTGACCTGCTGGTAATCTTCTCGCTGCTGCTCGAATCTGGCTACACTATTCTGGGCAAGCGCACGCTGTCGCAGGCGCCGCCGCTGCTCTTTGTCGCCGCCACACTAACCGGCAGCCTGCTGGTGTGGCTGCCAGCGGGGGCGGTCTCGGTGGCGCGGCTGGGCATGCCGCATCTCTCGCTGGCGGGCTGGCTCGGCGTCTGCTACATGGCGCTGGTGGCGACGGTGCTGGGCTACTGGCTGTGGTTCCGCGCGCTGGCCGTGGTGGACGCCTCGACCGCCGCGCCGACGCTGTTCATCCAGCCGCTGCTCGGCGCGGCGCTGGGGGTCTGGCTGCTGCACGATAGCGTCACCTGGGCGACCTGGCTGGGCGGCGGCCTGATCTTCGCCAGCCTGTTGCTGGTGATGCGCCACGAGCGCCCACGCCGCAGCAAGCCAGACCTCGCCGCGACGCTGGTGGAGCTCGGCGAGTCGGCGCCGTAGCGACGCGACCTCACCCCCTGCCCCCTCTCCCGCGAGGAGAGGGGAGATACGAGGAGTTGCGCATAATGTATGTAGCGACGGCGCAGGTGACGATTCGCCTCTTCCAGAGTGACTCGCTGAAGGACAAGCGCCAGGTGACGCGCTCGATTCTGGCGCGGCTGCGCGACAAATTCGAGGTCTCCGCCGCCGAGATGGGCGGCCAGCAGACCTGGAATCTGGCGCAGCTGGGCCTCGCCTGTGTCAGCGGCGACGCCCGGCACGCGCAGGAGGTCATCGAGCGCGCCATCAAGCACATCGAGCAGACGCGACCCGACCTCGAAGTCGCCGATGTCGCAACCGATCTCATCACGCTGGAGTAGTCATTTTATCCAGGTCACCCGCCAGGCGCATATCGCATGCGGATCCATCAACTATCCGGCCTCAGACCATTTTGCCGTTGTCAGCAAAATGGTCACAATCAGCTCAGGGTCGCGCCAAGATCGCGGATGTACACGCGTCACGATGCGCTTGCTACCTCGTCGTCCAATGTGTCGACCCGAAGCAATCCGCCGCTCCGTTTCCGCCTCTCATCATCACGCTGGAGTAGCCGCCGCCTGCCGCTCGCGCCAGGCGCTATAGCCGCCCTCGTAGCTGAACACCTCGCCGTCGCGCACCTCCAGGATGCGGTCGGCGATGCGGTCGAGGAAGTAGCGGTCGTGCGAGATGGCGATCACCGTGCCATCGTAGCCTTCGAGCGCCGCCTCCAGCGCCTCGGATGATTCGATGTCGAGATGGTTGGTCGGCTCGTCGAGCGCCAGCAGATTCGCCCCGCCCAGCATCAGCAGCAGCAGTTGCAGACGGCTGCGCTCGCCGCCGCTCAGCTTGCGCGCAGGCTGCCGCGCCTGATCGTAGGTGAAGAGGAAACGGCCAAGCTGCGCCATCGCCTGATTCTCGTAGCCGGGCTTTAGCTCGCGCACGATCTCCATCGGCGTCTTGTCGAGGTTCAGCGTCTCCTCGCCCTGCGCGAAGTAGCCCGGACTGACGCTTGGTCCCCGCGCGCACTCGCCCTCGTCGAGTGGCTGCGCGCCGAGCAGCGCCTTCAGCAGCACGCTCTTGCCCGCGCCGTTTGGGCCAACCACACCGATGCGCTCACCACGTCGCACCAGTAGATCAACGCCGAGCAAAACGATGCGCTCGCCAAAGACGACGCTCGCGCCGCGTAGCTCCGCCACGCGCTGGCCGCTTCGCTCGTGGGCGCGCAATGCCAGCGCCATGCGCCGCCGCTGCAAGACGGGACGCTCGACCTTCTCCATGCGATCAATCTGGCGCTGCTTGTTGCGCGCCTGCTTGATGTGGCGCTCATTCACGACGATGCTGGCCCAGAGCTTGAAGCGCGCGATGGCCTCCTCCAGCCGCGCGATCTCCTTCTGCTGGGCGGTGAAGCGTTCCTGCTGGCGTTGCAGCGCCAGCTCGCGCGCGACCGTATAAGCCGAGTAGGCGCCCGGCCAGAGCGTGATGGCGCCCTTGTCCAGTTCGGCGATCTCTGCCACCGTCTCATCCAGCAGATAGCGGTCGTGCGAGACGATGATGACCGCGCCTGCGAACTCGCCAACGACCCGTTCGAGGCGGGCGCGCCCCTCTAGATCGAGGTGCGTCTCTGGCTCATCGAGCAGCAGCACATCGGGACGCTGCGCCAGGCAGATGGCCAGCGCGGCGAGCTTGCGCTGACCACCGCTGAGCGCACTGAGTGGCGACTCGATGGCGCTCTCTGGCAGCCCAGCGTCGCGCAGATGGCGCCGCGCCTCGCCCGCGAATCCCGCGCCACCCAGCGCGTCGTAGCGCTTGAGCAGGCTTTCCTGGCGCGCCATGACACGCTCGATCTGGCGCAGATCGGCGATGACCTCCGGGCGCGCAAGGTCGGCCTCGACGCCTGCCAGCTCAGCTTCGATGGCGGCGAGGTCAGGACGGCTGGCCAGCGCAAGCTGGAGCGGCGTGCGGTCGTCGTCGGCGATGCGCTGGGCGAGGTAGGCGACGCGCAGGTCACGCTGGCGGCTGATCTCGCCGGTGTAGTCGTCGTCCAGGCCAGCGAGCAGGCGTAGCAACGTGGACTTGCCCGCGCCATTCGGGCCAATCAGCCCCAGCCGCGCGTCGTGCTGCACGACCAGATCGAGCTGATTCAGCACCAGCCGACCGCCATAGGATTTGGTGACGCCATGCGCGTTGAGCGTAATCATGGGGAAGTGATCTCCTGGCTCATGCGGGGGCGCGAGGAAGCGCGGAGGCTGGTGGCGGCTCGCTGGAGCGCGTGGTGTGGGTGAAACAGACGGCGCAGACGGCGAGGCGGTCGCAGGCCCTCGCGCTGGCCCACGACCGCCGCTCGCAACGACTCGGTAGAAGTACCCCTTCAGGAAGTGGCGATGCCACGCGGGCGAAGGGGGCGAGCAAGCGAGCTGCATTTGGGCGCAGTGCGGCCAGGCCCCGCCAACACATCGCTGCCCTTGCACGCGCGTGTGCTGTAGAAATAGCCTGCTGGCAGCATCTCGCCTGCTCCTGAATGACTCGAAAATGACTCGACTGCATCCTGCTCGCTGTGGCAGAACGCGCGCCTGAAGCATAGCACACGCGCCTGGGATGTGAACAGTACAATGGCGCAGTCCGGATGGCGAATGAAACGCGCCAGCAGCCCACACCAGGGCGCGCGTCCCACTGATTCGCTACAATCTGACGGGCGCGACCTGCGCCGCAACACTCCCGACCACCCTCAACTACGGAGCGAGCATGACGACTGACGTATCCCCATTCGCCGCCTTCGCTGGCGAGCAATTCATCGTGCTGACGACGTTTCGCCAGAACGGCGAGGCCGTCCCGACGACGGTCTGGTTCGCCGAACGCGACGGCAAGCTCTACATCACCACGGGCGCTGCGGCTGGCAAACTCAAGCGCATCCGCAGCAACCCGCAGGTGACGTTGGCGCCAAGCGATCGCGTGGGCATCGTGACAGGCGCAGCCTTGCCCGCCCTGGCGCGTGAGGCCGGACCCGATGAGCATGCGATTGCTGAGGAGGCGCTCGACGCGAAGTATGGTAAGCAACTTCGGGCGGTTCGCGTCACTGGCCCCTTCCGCGCGACCTCCACGCATCTCGTCGTGACGCCCGCCAGCTAGCCGCCGCTCTGCCTGGGTCGCTAGCGGCGACGGGCGCGCTGGGCCGGACGCTGGGCCGCGCGTTGGGCTGAGCGCATGGCGTCGAGCGAGTCGGCGTAATCCTCCAGCAGGCGCGCGGCGGAGATGGGGTCGAAGGGCAGCGCGTCGTCTGCGGCGCGTGGCTGGCGAGCCAGCGCGGCGAAGTGGTCGGCGATCTCGCGAATGACCTGCGTATCGGTGATCTGGCGATTGCGCACCGCGTCGTACAGGTCTTCGAGCGCTTCGGATGACGGGCGCTCCGCAGGCGCCAGCGCGGACGCCGAAGCGGCGACCGGGACGCGCTCCATCCGCTCCATCCGCTCCATCCGCTCCATATCCGCCATGCGCGGCATACGTGGCGTGGGGCGGGCGGATGCGCGCGTCGGCTGCGGCGGCGCCTGCGTCGTCGGCTGCGGCTGCCCTGGCGGGCCAATCACGATGTCGTGGGCGCGGACGGAGAGGATGCGCACGCCAACACTGCGCGCCCAGTCGCGGGTGTCATCGAGCGCGCGCTGAGCAATCGAGCCATGCGCCGCCACATCGTCGCTGGCCACGCTGCGCCACTCGCCCAGGCTCTCGCGCACCGAGGCGCTGATGCGCTGGCGCAGCTCATCCTCCCAGGTCGCGCGGACGCCTGCCGTGCGCCAGGCCTCGCGGGCGTTGACGACATAGGCGACGGTGGCGCGGGCCTGCGCGATGCGATCAGGCGCGAGCGCGACGCGCTGGATGGCAGTCGTGAAGGCGCGCGGAGTTGTGCGCAGCGCCACGATCACGCGCTCGCCCGGCAGCAGGATGTTGTAGCCCGGCGGCAGCGCCCGATACCATTCGCCCAGCAGCAGCGTCACCTCCACCGTGCCAGCGCGGGTCAGCGAGCGGCGCATGCAGCTATAGACCAGCAGCAGCGCTATCAGCAGCGTGAGCGCGAGGATAGCGCCCGGCGCGCCAAACGCGAGGCCCAGCATGATGACCAGCAGCAGCAGTGGGGCGCCAAAAAACGCCAGGCTCCAGACGACGCCATTGGGCGCGTAGTAGAGCGCGAGGCCCAGCAGGGCGCCACCGATCAGGTAGACCGCGAAGAGCGCTGGAACGACCGCGAACGCTGGCAGCGGCGAGTAGGTGGGCTGCGCGTGATGCGCCACGAGGACCAGCGCCACCGTCAGCAGCAGGCTGCCGAAAACCGCCGGCGCGATGATCGGCGCCCAGCGCACAACTCTGACGACGACCGGGTGTGGCGTCTCGTGGACCGACGCCCAGCCGCCGGGCGTCAGCACGCGCATCCACCCGCGCACGAGCGCCACGAAGCTGGCCCGCGACGCGGCCTCTGGGGCAGACGCCCACTCAACGGCAGGCCGACTGATCAGGCCATCGCCAGCCAGGCGGCCAGACGGGTAGCCGCGCTGCGCTCGTGGCTGCGCGTGTGGGCCATAGACCATGCCGCCAGTTGCGCGGGCGCGCGTTGGCTCATTGCGCTCGTTCCCCGCCGAGGTCGCCAGCGCAGGGGCAGGCATGCGCCCGTGCCGCGATCCTGGCGAGCCGGGGCTGAGAGCAGCAGACAGTGATTGTGCAAGGGAGCGTAAGACGTTCATGCCCACTAATGAAGCAAACGTCAGGCCAACATCTCATCTATGGGCGCCTTGATGCGCAGAGCGTGTGCAGAGCGTGTAATGAGAATGTGCAGTGAACCACTGCCACGCGGTCGCGCGGGTGCGGCGGGTTGGCATGATACACTGTGCGCGCCAGGCGTCAGCATTGGGCGCACAGTGTATGCCAGCGAGGCCGCAGAGTGAATCCCACCCCTACCCCGTATCTTGATCTCAACCGGGCGCTGCGCGAGCTGGTGGAGCGTGTCCAGGCGAACCTCGGCGCGCAGTGTGTCGGCGCCTATCTGCAAGGCTCACTTGCCGTCGGCGACTTTGACCTGCACAGCGATGTGGATTTCATCATCGTCACGCGCGACCAGTTGTCGGCAAGCGCGGTTCAGTCGCTGCAACGCATGCACAAGCGGATATTCAGCCTCGACACCGCCTGGGCGCAGCATCTGGAGGGATCATACTTCCCACAGAGCCTCTTGCGGCGCCTGCCAATCGGCGAGAGTGGCCGCTGGCAGCCGAAACCGCCGGAGTATATCAGCCCGATCTGGTACCTGGATAACGGCAGCAGCTCGCTGATCCAGTCTGACCATTGCAACACGCTGGTGGTCAGATGGGCGCTGCGCGAACACGGCGTCACACTCGACGGCCCAGCGCCAGCGACCCTGGTTGACTCCATCCCCGTAGCAGCGCTGCGCACAGAGATTCTGGCGACGATGCGAACCTGGGGCGCAGAGATTCTGGCCGATCCCGATCAGTACAACAATCGGTTCTACCAGACCTACATCGTCCTGAACTACTGCCGCATGCTGCATGATCTGCGCAACGGATTCCCTGGCTCCAAACCAGCCGGGGCCGCATGGGCAAAGGCCAACCTCGAC
>JAICSR010000343.1 GCA_025936795.1 Ktedonobacterales bacterium
CACATGCCCCATCTTACGCCCCACGCGCGAAGCCAGCTTGCCGTAGACGTGGACATGCGCGCCGGGGATCGCTAGCGCCCGCGCCATGCCGCGCGCCTCGGCTGGGCCATCGCGCAGGCCCAGCGTGTTGACCATCACCGCCGCTGGCGCCACCATCGCAGCGCTGCCCAGCGGCAGACCCAGCGCCGCCCGCACGGCGTTCTCGAACTGCGAGGTCACGCAGCCCTCGATGCTATAGTGGCCGGTGTTGTGTGGGCGCGGCGCAATCTCGTTGTAGAGGATAGCGCCATCGGCCAGCTCGAAAAGCTCCACGCCGAAAACGCCCACGCCGTCAATCGCCTCCACCGCGCGCCGCGCGATCTGCGCCGCCTGCTGCGCCGCCTCAGCCGCGCCGGGAGCGGGCGCGCGCACGATGTGGCAGATGTGGTTGCGCTGCTCCGTCTCGACCGTGGGATAGACGACCACCGCGCCATCGCGGCCGCGCGCCACCATCACCGCCAGCTCGCGCGTGAACGGCGCCCAACGCTCGGCATAGAGCGTGCGCTCCGGGAAGCCCAGCCGCGCACAGGCGGGCGCGATGTCGTCTGGCCCACGCAACGTCGCATTGCCGTAGCCGTCGTAGCTGTTGCGCCGCCCCTTCAGCAACAGCGGCCAGCCCCACGCCGCCGCCGCGCGCGTCACATCCTCCACGGCGCTGACGGGCGCGAAGTCAGTGGTTGGAATGCCCGCTGCGCGCATAAACCGCTTCTGCTCATACTTGTCCTGAATCAGCGCGAGGGTGTGTGCGGAGGGGTAGACGGCGACGCCGCGCGCCTCCAGCCACTCCAGCGCCGCGATGTCCACGAACTCGTTTTCGAGCGTGACGGCCAGCGCACCCTCGGCCAGCGCAGCCAGGCGGTCGAGGTCGAGCCAGCCGCCCACCACCTCGCGCGCGGCGATGCGTCCCGCAGGGCTGCCCGCCTCCTTCTCCAGGATGGCGACCTCGACGCCAAGCTGCGACGCGGCCTCAGCCATCATGCGCGCCAACTGCCCGCCGCCCAGAATGCCAAGCAGCGCGGGATAGCTCAGCGACGCAGGGAGGGTCTCGGACGACGCGGCGGGGAGAGAATCGTTGTTCATTGGGCGGTATAACTCCTGCAAGCGTGACTGGTTAGTCGGTGAGGCGCGCGAATAGAGCTGGTTGTATTGTACCGTGTGCTCAGCATCTATGCAGACGCGGCCTTGATGGCGTTTTACAATTGCAGTTGGCTGGCGGGTGAACCCGCGCCTATGGGCGCCCTGCGGGTCGCCGCAAAGCCTGCCTCCGCAGGCTCGAAACCGGCGGGCCTGCGGGTTTACCCGCCAACCTTCAACCACCACCCGCCGCCCAGCATTCGCCAATTCAAGGAGAACGCCAGCCATGCCGAAGAAACGCCGACGCGGGACGCCACGGCGACTGCCTGTGCAGGTGGCGCCGCGCGAGGGCGGCGGGCTGGCGCTGAAGGTCGGCGGCGTCACGCAGTCCATCAGCGTGGCGAGCGCCGATGAAGCTGACGACGAGCTACACGGCGGCTACTGGCGCCAGATGCTGCCGGAGCGCTGCCCAGAGCGTGCGTTGCTGCTCGGCCTGGGTGGCGGCGCCATCGCTACACTGCTGGCGCGCCGCTGCCCGGCGGCGCGGATGGTGGGTGTGGAGCGCGACCCAGAGGTGCTGGCCCTGGCGCGCCAATTCTTCGGGCTGGACACACTGACGCACCTGCGCATCGTGGAGGCCGACGCCTTCGCCTGGGTGGCCGCGCAGGTCGGGCCAGAGCGCGAGCCGCCCAGCGACGCCGAGCGCTTCGACTACATCTGCGTGGACCTCTTTGAGGCGGGCCGACTCGTCGCCGGAACACTGGCCACGGCGTTCCTGCGCCAGATCGCCACGCTATTGACTCCGGGTGGCGTCGCCACCTTCAATCTGATGGTGACGGGACGCACGCCCGAGCAGCTCCATCGGCTGCGGCGCGTCTTCACCATCGAGCGCGAGATACGACTGCATGGTAATCTCGTCGTCCACCTGACGCCGCTGCCACGCGCGCAGTGGTCGGCAGAGGCTCCGCCGCCAGCCCACCACATCATGTGATCGCGATGTGATCGCGCTGTGATCGCGCTGGTCTGAGCGGGCCACACGGGGCGCTTCCGGCGTGAAAGAGGCAGGGAAGTTGCGTAGCGAGGGGCGAGCGGCGGCGCGGTGGCTGGGAAGGCGCCAGGGCTGGCGCATGCGGTCGCTCACCGGGGCAATGGTTAGACGGAGGGAATTAGGTGGCGCGCACGATACTGCCTGGAAGATCATATCCGCTGGGAGCCGTCTGGGACGGTCGCGGCGTGAATTTCGCGGTGTATGCCGAGCATGCGGAGCGCGTGGAGCTATGCCTGTTCGCCAGTGTGGCCCCCGGCGCGCGCGTGGAGACGGTCACGCTGCCAGAGTTCATCGGCCATGTCTGGCATGGCTATCTGCCGGGCATCAGGCCGGGGCAACTCTATGGCTACCGCGTCCACGGTCCATTCAAGCCGGAGGAGGGCCAGCGCTACAATCCCGCAAAGCTGCTGATCGACCCCTACGCGCGGGCGCTGGCGGGCCAGGTCAACTGGGCAGCGCCGATGTTCGCGTACCAGTTGGGCAGCGTGGACGCCGATCTCTCCTACGATGATGAAGACGACGCCTGGGGCGCGCAGAAGGGCGTCGTGATTGACTCGCGCTTCAACTGGGAGGACGACCGTCCGCCGCGTGTCCCCTGGCGCCAGTCCATCATCTATGAAACGCACGTCAAGGGCTTCACCAAATGTTGCAACGACATTCCAGCGCCGTTGCGTGGAACCTACGCCGGGATGGCGTCGGAGCCTGCCATCGCCTATCTGCGCGACCTGGGCGTCACGGCGGTGGAACTGCTGCCCGTGCATGCGTTTGTGGATGACAAGCATCTGATTGACCGTGGCTTGCGCAACTACTGGGGCTACAACACGATCAACTTCTTCGCGCCCGACGCGCGCTACTCCAGTTCAGGCGACCACGGCGAGCAGGTGCGCGAGTTCAAGGAGATGGTCAGGGCGCTGCACCGCGTGGGCATCGAGGTGATCCTCGATGTCGTCTACAATCACACTGCCGAAGGGAACGAGATGGGGCCAACCCTCAGTTTCCGGGGCCTCGACAACCAGACCTACTACCGCCTCGTCCGCGATCAGCCGCGCTACTACATGGACTACACCGGCACCGGCAACACCCCCAATACACGGCAGCCGCAAGTCATCAAGCTCATCATGGATAGCCTGCGCTACTGGGTGCAGGAGATGCACGTGGACGGCTTCCGCTTCGATCTGGCGGCGGCGCTGGCGCGTGGCCTGAACGATGTGGACAAATTGTCGGTCTTCCTCGATACCATCCACCAGGACCCCGTCATCTCCACCGTCAAGCTGATCGCCGAGCCGTGGGATGTCGGCGAGGGCGGCTATCAGGTGGGTAACTTTCCGGTGCTCTGGGCTGAGTGGAACGGCAAATACCGCGACAGTATCCGGCGCTACTGGCGCGGCGACGATGGCCAACTCCCTGAGCTTGCCAGCCGCCTCACCGGCAGCAGCGACCTCTACGAGAGCGATGGCCGCCGCCCCTTCGCCAGCGTCAACTTCGTGACCGCGCACGATGGCTTCACCCTCCAGGACCTCGTGAGCTACGAATTCAAGCATAATGAGGCGAACGGCGAGGACAATCGCGATGGGGCCAACGACAACTACTCATGGAACTGTGGTGTCGAGGGGCCGACCAGTGACCCCGGCGTGCGCGCGCTGCGTGAGCGCCAGCAGCGCAACTTCATGGCGACGCTGCTGCTCTCGCAGGGTGTGCCGATGATCTGCGGTGGCGATGAGATGGGCCGGACACAGCAGGGCAACAACAACGCCTACTGTCAGGACAATGAGATGAGCTGGTATAACTGGGACATTGACGAGCGCCGCCGCGCCATGCTCGACTTCACGCGCCGGATCATCGCGCTGCGTCGCGCGCATCCGGGTCTGCGCCGCCGCAAGTTCTTCAAGGGGCATGTGCTGCATGGCTCGCGCCTCAAAGACATCACCTGGCTGCGCCCCAACGGCAGAGAGATGCGCGCGAAGGACTGGCTGACCGGCTGGACGCGCACGCTTGGCGCCCGCATCAGTGGCGGCCAGATTGGCGACATAGACGAGCGAGGCAAGCCGATACGGGACGATACGATGCTGATCTTGCTCAACGCCCACTCAGACGAGATACCCTTCACGCTGCCCAGTGGCTCCGGCAATCGTGGCTCGTGGCAGATGGAGATTGATACGCGCTGGCCCACCGGCGTCGCCGAGCAGGCGCGCCTGGCGCCGGGCGCGCAGTATCTGCTCGTCGGCCACTCGATGGCGGTCATGCGCTATGTCCGCTGAGCCGCGCGCGACCTACCGCGTGCAGATGCGCCAGGCATTCGACTTCGACGCCGCCGCCGCCATCGCAGAGTACCTGGCCGCGCTGGG
>JAICSR010000397.1 GCA_025936795.1 Ktedonobacterales bacterium
AACGGTCACTTCGGCTGACCAGGCGCAACATGCGTTGACGGCGGCAGGCGGCGCCACCGCGCGGCTCAGCCGCACGCAAGGAACCGTTGGCACAGCGCTGACGGCGACCGGCGCAGGTTGGCCCGCTGGCGCCACTGTGCTTGTAGATAGCTACATAAAGCGCAACGGCGTCGTCTTCGCAGACGAGACACTGACGCAAGCTACTGTCTCTGCCAGCGGGACCTTCACTACTGCGCAGTTTCTTGCCCCCAGGTCGGTGGTTTGCTCCTCATTGAGTGAAACATCGGGCGGTCGCCCTACGGATGGCGGGAGCATGCTGCTGCTCATCCATACGCGCGACGGCAAAGCGCGAGCGCTTGTCACCTTCACCTATCTCACCTATGCGCTGGGGCCGTGGATAATACCCGCGTCTGCCGGGAGCGCGTTGGCGCCAGGGACGGCGCTCACCTTTACGGGCGTCCATTGGGAACCGGGCGAGCAAGTGACGCTCACACCAATGGCGGCGCCGGGGTCATTTACGCTTGCGCTATTCCCGCCACCATCTGCATTCCAGCCGGTTCCAGGCAGAGCAGTGAGCGCAACTGCCGACGAGAATGGAGCATTCTCGGCTGTCGTGCCCGCGCTCGATGAGCCACCGGGTACGCTGGTAGAGGTGATTGCTCAGGGAACCGGGCCACGCTATGGAACGGTCAGCGTCAGCAACTTCATCTACCAGATGCTGCCCAAGATTTTCCCCAGCATTCACCTCAGCGAGATCGCCGTCAATGCAGGCGGCGCATTGACTGTCACCGGCGACCACTGGCCAGCGAATGTTGCGGGTGTCATCGAGTATTGTCGGGGCGAAACTACCCTTCCTGACATGGTGGGGCTACGCTGTCTCGGCGGGCAGCATCTCGGCGACTACCAGACGGACAGCGCTGGGCGATTCAGCGCAACCGTTCACATGCCCACAAATGCCGCGCTCGGCTCCGTCACTGTGCAGGCGCGCATCCCCAATGCGCCGTTTGGCCTCGCCGTCTATGCGGCAGCGCAGCCGCTCGCCATCGCGCCCACCTTCGCCCAGGCGCACCCACGGCTGATGCGACTCAGCGCCGTGGCTCCGTATCTCGCTGCAAGCGCCGTCGGTGTGGTGGTCCTGCTGATAGCGTTGCTCCTCGTGGTCAGGCGGCGACACCGACGCAACGGCGCGCAGCCAACTGCGCCAGGAGCAGAGTAGCCTAACGGAGACGATGTGACGTGCGCCATGACTGAGCCATGACATAAAAGGATATGTGAGATGAGGAGACGAGCGCTGGGCTTGCGAACGCTATTGCTCGTGGTGGGGATGCTGTGCCTGACGCTGGGCGCCGCAACTGGCGCGGAGCCAGCCACGCATGCCAGCCATGCCAGCGGTGAGGGGCCATGTTCACCCATCACCGCGCACGACCTTGCGCAGCCTATGGCCACTCCGAAAGGCCATGCGTGGACGCATCTCAGTCGTATGCAAGGGACAGGCGGCACGCTGCTCTCGCTGATAGGCGGCGCCTGGCCCGCCAACTCACCCATTGAAGTGGACCTCGCAACGGATAGCCTGGGCCAACTCTGGTACAACGGCATCCTGTCACAGGCCACGACCTCGGCGAGCGGCGCAGTACGCATGCCGGAGTTTCGTCTGCCCGAACTCACCTATTGCCCCTACACGACCACTCCATCCAGCGTGACAGTCCTCCTGATCGTACATACCCCTGCTATTGGCCCGTTCAACGGGAATCCTCCAAACATCCAGGCAAGTCAGCCGATCATCTTCACCTACATGAGCAGCCCGAATTTCACCTTCCCTGCGGCCAACAACTCATTTTTTGGCGGTGATGAGCTTGCTGGGGCCAGCATGCCGATCACCAGCGCTGGATGGGCGCCTGGCGAGCGCGTAACCATCTCGCCCATCCTCACCGCATGGCCAAACCCCAATCCTGCCGGGGCAAGGTACGCGCCGATCAACACGCCCGGCGGCGTACAAGGCGCCTTCACCATGACTGCCGACATGCGCGGCGCCTTCAGCGTCCCCTATCACCTGCCCGCAGTCGCGCCTGCCACTCTGGTATCGTTCTGGGTTCACGCGGATGATGCGCGCTTTGGCGACATCGGCTTCTTCGCCTCAGCGTCCTTCTTCATCTTGCCCGCGATCTATCCGAGCCTCAAGCTGGCGCAGCGCACACTCATCGCTGGCGGAACGCTGACGCTGGAGGGTGACCACTGGCTGCCCAATCAGCACGGTGTCATCGAGTATTGTCGTGGGCTGGCCTATGACACGACCCATGCGCTGTACTGCAACCGGTACGCCACGCAGACGCTCGGCGCGTTCACATCGGATAGCACAGGACACTTCTTCGCGCAGGTTCACCTGCCTGGCAACGCGCGGCTGGGCGATATAACGGTTCAGGCGCTCATCGGTGATCCGAGCGTCATCACGAGCAGTGAATCGCCCGTCTTTGCGCAGGCTCAGCCGCTCACAATTGTCCCCGTCGTCACACCCCTCACCTATGCCCAGATACATCCCCGGCGGGTCTGGCTGCTGGCGCATGCGCCGTACCTCGCGGGTGGCGCGTTGGCGGCGCTGGCCGCGCTTGTGGGGCTGCTCATCCTCATCAGACGGCGACACGGCGGCGCGCAGCCTGCGGCGTAGCGGCGGCTGAGAAGTCCTGCGAGCGTTTCTGGCGCCGTGGGCGCGTCGTATACTATGGTCGGCGGCGCGCACTGAGGATGGCGCGCGACCACACGGCGACACACGGCGACGAGCGACTACGAGAGGTTCAGGCGCATGCGGATTACGGCTCTGGGGCAGGCGGGACTCTTTGTTGAGACGAAACACGGCAGCGTGCTCTGCGACCCGTGGTTCAACCCGGCCTACTTCGCCTCATGGTTTCCCTTCCCCAGCAACGAGGCGATTGACCGCTCCACGCTCGCCCACCCAACGTTCCTCTATGTCTCGCATCAGCACCACGACCACTTCGACCCGGCGTTCCTGCGCGATCACGTCGCGAAGGACACCACCGTGCTGCTACCCGACTACCCGCTCGACCTGCTGGAACGCGAGTTGCGCGCGCTCGGCTTCACCAACTTCATCCACTCGAAGAACTACGAGCCGTTCGAGGTCAATGGCCTGCGCTTCATCATCGCCGCCTCGGTCGCGCCGACCGATGGCCCGCTGGGTGACTCTGGCATCGTGATTGACGATGGCGAGACGCGCATCTACGACCAGAACGACTCGCGCCCGGTGGACCTCGACGCGCTGATCGAGTTTGGCCCCTACGACGCGCACTTGCTGCAATTCTCTGGCGCCATCTGGTATCCGATGGTCTACCTCTACCCGCCGAAGATGATGGAGGCGCTGGGACGCAAGAAGCGCGAGAACGAGATGGCCCGCGCGCTACGCTACGCCAGGGAGATTGGCGCCACCTTCATCGTGCCGTCGGCGGGGCCGCCCTGCTTCCTGGATGACGACCTCTTCCACTTCAACGACTTCGACCGCAACCCGGCCAACACCTTCCCCGATGCGACGGCCTTCCTGGACTACATGCGTGAGAACGGCGACGAGCGTGGCCGCCTGATGATTCCCGGCACACTGATCGAAGTCACGCCGGGCCAGTGCGTCACCACGCATCCGCAGCCAGAGGCCGAGGTCGCCGCAATCTTCAGCGAGAAGCGCGCCTATCTGGAGGCGTACAAGGCGCGCCAGCAACCGACGATTGACGCGCTGAAGGCCAGTTGGCCGCGCGGCCAGGTGGACATCCTCGCCGCGCTCAA
>JAICSR010000139.1 GCA_025936795.1 Ktedonobacterales bacterium
ATAGCGGCTGACCGAGGGCGGCAGATCAGGATCATCGGGCGCAACGTAGGGCAGGTTGGCCGTCAGCAGGTCCACGGGCGCTGGCAGCGGCGTCAGCAGATCGCCCAGCAGGAAGGTGATGCGCTCGGCGACGCTGTGGCGCTCCGCGTTCTCCTGCGCCAGAGCCAGCGCATCGGGCGAGAGGTCGGTGGCGTAGAGGCGTGGCAGACGTGGCTCGCGCACGGCCAGCGCGACGGCGATAGCGCCGCTCCCCGTTCCGATATCGGCGACCACTGGCGGCGCCGACTGCGGAACGCGCTCCAGCCGCTCGGCGAGGTCGCGTAGCGCCGCCTCGACCAGCAGTTCCGTCTCAGGCCGGGGGATCAGCGCGCGCTGATCCACCAGCAGGTCCAGCCCCAGAAATTCGCGGTGGCCGACGAGGTAGGCGACTGGCTCATGCGCCGCCCGCCGCACCACCAGCCCGGCATAGCGCGCCGCCTGCTCTGCCGTGAGCGCGCGCTCAGGATAGGCCAGCGTCGAAGCGCGGCTCGCCCCGGTCACATGCCCCAGCAACACCTGCGCGTCGAGGCCAGGCGTCTCTCCCACGCCTGCCGCTCGCAGCCAGGCGTCGGCCAGCGCCAGCGCCGCGCCCACCGTGCGCGCCTCAGCCAGCGCTCGCCGCTGCGCCTCGTCCTCAGCCATGACGAGTAGTCTCCACCGACTGGCGGGGATACGCCTGCGCGAACCCCGGACCCGCGCAGGCGGGTCTTGTGGCGGCCCGCAGGCCGCCTTCAGGCGCGGTTTCAACCGCCAGCCGCCCTAGAACGAGTATGACACCGTGGTGTTCGTCGCCAGTGGCCCACTGAAGACCTTCTGCGCCTTCGCGGTCAAGCCATTGAATGTGCTGAGGTCGGTGATCTGCTGTGGCCCGCTGATCGATGACCCGCGTGTGACATAGACCGCGAGCGTCGGCTCGTCACCGGGCTGCTTCTCCACCACCTCGCTATACACGCCATGGCCGCTGGCATCCACCGTATAGGCGTGGGGCGTGTACCACGAGAGGAAGATCGTCTCCGTGTGCGGCTGCGGGTTAGAGTTGCATTCGTCGGATTCCGGTTTGGCCTGGTAGGCGTTCCAGTCGCCTTGTGGCAGTGACCCGCACAGCACCAGCAGCGGCCCCATCACCATTGCGCGCCCCGGCGTATCGCTGCTGGTCGTAACGCCAAAGATGCCATGCGCCTGCGAACAGTCGGTGATGATGGTCGCATAGGTCATCTGATTCCCTTGGCAATCGTCTGGGCCAAATATATCCGGCGCAAAGCCCGACCAGCCGGTGATGGCCGCGTCGCCGGGCAGGTAGGTGCGCTGAATATCGCTATAGCTGTTGAAGGTCGAGCCGGGATTGAAGATGCTGCCCTGCTTGTCATAGGTCACGGAGATCGCCAGCCGATGGTATGCCGCCCCGTTGGGCAGCAGCGTCACGAGGTCGGTCTGTTTCTCGGTCACGAAGAGATTGGCCTTGTTGCCGCCATCGTTGGTGTCCACGACGAAGAAGCCATCGCCACCGCCCGTGTTGACCGCCGAGGCAAGCCCCAACTGCTGCAAGATCAGCTCGGCGCGCGGGTCGCTGAGGTAGACCTGCAAATCCTTCGATTGAATCGCCTTCTCGGCGATGGAGAAGATCGTCTTGAGGCCAGAGCCATGCATGGACTTGAGCCGCGCCAGCAGCAGCGACGCCAGATCATGCGTGAATTGCTTGCGCTCCTGCCCGGCGGCCGTCGGGGTCGCCAGCTGGAACTTATGAATGTCGGTTTCCAGGTTCTTCGCCGTGACCGTGGTGTTATACTCCGGCATCGGCAGCGGACCAGTGGCATCCAGGATGTCTTCGATCAACACAGGCGTGAAGGCGACCACGCCCTGAATTGGCGCGCCGTTTGGGACGCCACCTGCGCCCTGCGCAATCTGAATCGCTGTTCGCGCATTCGTCGGGAAGTCGGGCGAGAGGTTGGAGTCGCGCAGGCCCCAGCCATATTGCCGGACACAGCGCACCGGCCACCACCACGCGCTATTCGGCGGCTCGGTGACCTGGTGAGGACAGATAGCGGTGGCTGGATCGCCAAACTTCGCCGCATACTGCGCATCGAGGAGGTAGGTGTCTTTCAGCCCAAATGGCGTCGCCTTCGACTGCTTGCCGCCATCCAGCTCCAGGATGCCGTAGTTCCCCTGGAACCCACCGCCAGGACGCAGCTCGGTGCGATCCATCGCGATCGTCAGGAAGTAGGCTGGCTGGCCAACCCCCAGCAGCGCGGGCGCGGCATCGAGCAGATTCTTCATCTCGCCAAAGACCTTCTGCGCTAGCGGCAGCATCGCCAACCACTTGCCATACTTCGTCCCCGGCTGGAGCTGAGCAGGCAAGGCGCTCTGGTCGAGCTGGTGATAGACGGCCACGGCATCGAGCGTGCGCGCGTCGGCGTCGGCAAGCAGCACACGCGCCTGCTGAATGTCGGCGGGGGTGATGCCCGGTGTTGAGCTATCGGCGGAGAGCGCGCCACCTTCGAGCGGCGTCAGCAGTGATTGCGCCACCTGCAAGCTCTCGCGGGCCGCGCCAGTCAGGTCGTAGCCAATGCGCACGAGCAACTGATAGTTGCGCGCAGCCGGGCTGACGGCGCCGAGCGGCGCGCCCGCCACGGCCACCGCGCCATTGATCTCGTAGAGATCGCCTTCGATAGCGGTGACATCGGCCTGCGCCTCGCTCAGCTTGCTGCCGTTGATGAGCTGCGCTGTGCCGCCAGCGGCCATCTGCTGAAGGTGCGAGACGCGCCGCGCGAGGTCAACGGTGTCGTAGCCCAGCCGCGCCAGTGGAATCAACGGGGCGCAGCAGGTGAGCATGAAGCCCAGCAGGAAGAACGCCAGGATCGCCGCCGCCGCTGGTCGTCGCTGCATCAGCAGACGCATGCGCGATACGCGCGAGAGCGGGCGTGTCACAGCGCCAAGCTGCGCCAGCGTATTCAGCGACTCGGCGAGCGCATCGTCGTCAAGCGCATTGCGCAGGTCGCCTACCAGATTGCGCTCTTCGCGCGCGGGCGGCTGGTCGCGCCGACGCCGACGCTCACGACCGCGCGGAGGATACGGCTCCAGCGGCTCATCATCCGCCGCCCAGGCGGTATCCCATGAGCCAGTCTCCCAGCCACCATCCCAATCCCCATCGAGATCCGCGTCGTCCCAGCCGTTCCACTGGCGAGCTGACCGGCGCCCGCGCTGGTCGCCGTCGCGATTCCAGTCGGGGTCTCGGTCGGCGTCTCGGTCAGGGTCTCCTCGGTCGGAGCGACTACGACGCGCGCTGCGGCCATCACGCCCGCCGCGCCGTCGGTCCTCGGCACGCGCTTCGGGGGCATCTGGATCGGGGGGCGTCTCGAATGGAATCTCGCCGTGGCGGTCCCACTCATCGAGATCACCGGTGGCGAAATCAGTCGCGCGCCAGTCGCGTGCGCCCGGCGTGCGCGACTGCTGGTCGGTTCCGTGGCGGCGCAGATTCTCTCCCATGCGACGAGCGCCGCCTGCGAGCTGACGCCAACCACGCTGAGGCGCAGCAGGCGCCGCGCTCGCATCGGCTGCCGCATCGGCAGGGGCGGCAAAGCGACTGAGCAGTCCGCCGGAGTTGGGGTGGCTGAGTGGCTGCGAACCGTTGCGACTGGGGGAGGCGGCGTCGGCGCGCTGGCTCTCGTCAGCGCCTTCAGCATAGCGACCAGAGAGCAACCCACGGCGCGGCTGAGATGGTGGATCCCGATCATCTTTGCTGATAGTCTCATCTCCTCCGCGACGACCCATAGATCGCAGTCCGATCCCGATACGGCGCCGTTGCGAGACTAACACTCCAGCTAAAGCAGCGTCAAGCGACCTAGGAAATCCTCAGCGCGTTTTCAACTCCCCAGCGGCTCCCCAGCGGCTTCCCAGCAAGCGTCTTGAACGCAAGATGCGCGCCGCCTGCGCGTTGTCATCGCGCCAGGCCAGCAGCCAGCAGCCAAACAGCATCCAAACAGCATCCGAACAGCATCCGGACGGCATGGTACGGTTATGACGCTGAGGAGACCACGTGCACGACGGGATGATCGGTGCTGACAAAGTGAGCCGGCGCGCCCAGCAGCGTCGTGCGCTTGATCTCGCCGATGCGAAAGTTCGAGGCAGGCGTGCGCGTCGTCACATAGCGCTGCACCAGCAGGCCGAGCGGGCGAGCGGCGACAATCGAGGCGGTCGTGGCAAGCATGATATTGTTGAAGCTGTTGTATGGCTTGCGCAGCCGCGCCACCAGCATCGCCGAGAAGCCGGTCAGCATTCCGGCGACGGCCAGGTTCGTGCCGCAACGCTCGTGAATCGCCATCTCTGGCTCACCGCCACGCAGCCGCGCCAGCGCCTGCTCAGCCGCCGGGCGAATCGCCGCCGTGGGAACCTCGCCGAAGACAAAGAA
Organism: Ktedonobacterales bacterium; assembly: GCA_025936795.1. Taxonomy (GTDB): domain Bacteria; phylum Chloroflexota; class Ktedonobacteria; order Ktedonobacterales; family JADMIN01; genus JAKAIY01. Next base: position 4,445 of record JAICSR010000139.1, read on the forward strand.
GCCTGAGGCGAATGAGATGCCGGAGAAGCGCACATCGGGGAAGCGCCTGCTGAGCAGGACGATGGTCGCGTGCTCCAGCGCATGATTCTCGCGCACGGGCGCGCCGAGCGTGAGTTGGTAATACGCCTGCTGCAAGGGATTCACGGCTCACTCCTTATCAGATAGGCGGCTCCGTCGCGGCGCACGACCAGCACGAACAGCACAAACAGATGGAAGCTGAGCGGGCCGAGCAGGAAGATATCTTCCGCGAGAGAGGCCGCAGTGTTGGCGAAAACGACGATCTGGCAAAGCGTATCCCACTAGATGACCCAGCGCAAGAGGACGATCAGCGCATGCGATAGATGATAGCGGGCGCGCCGAGGCTGCGGCGAGGCATATGACGTTGCGGCTGGGCGGGTTGCGCGTCTCTATCAATGGAGCAAAACACTGCGACCCACGACGGGTGGTCGCGCTGAGGGGCGCGTATGAGCGGGAGGACGTCAGAGGCATGCGCACGATGCGAGTGGTGAACAAGACAACCGGCGAAACCCTGGCCGAGCGCGCCGAGTTGGCGGAGACCTTCATGGCGCGCTTCCTGGGGTTGCAGGGGCGCAAAGCGTTGCCCGATGGCGCGGGGCTGGTGTTGGCCCCGACGAGCAGCATCCACATGTTCTTCATGCGCTTCGCAATTGACGCCATCTTCATCAATGAGCAGCAGCAGGTAACGCGCGTCGGTCGGCGTCTGCGCCCCTGGACCATCGGCCCGCTCGCACCCGGCGCGCTCTGTTGCATCGAGCTACCCGCAGGGCGCGCCGATGCGACCCAGCCTGGCCATGTGATCGAGCTGACCGCCAGCCCAGCCTGAGCCAGTCTGCGGGCGCACACAGCGACGCCCGCCGCTCCACTCTAGAGCAGCGGGCGTCATCGAAGCGGCGCGGCCATGCGCGCAGGGGGAGTAGCTAGAAGTCGCGGTGCTGCTCGCGCCGCTTGTTCGGCTTGCCGGGCTTCTTGCGTCGAGAGCCACCCCAGTCGTCGCCCTCCTCATCCTCTTCTTCATCAAAGTCGTAGAAGTCTTCGTCTTGGCTGGCCGTCGCCGTCTCCGGGGTATCGGCGGCGGCGTCTGTCTCGACATCGTAATCGAGGCCCGCTACGCTGGGCGCCTCTTCCTCGCTGATGCTCGCGGTAATGTCCGGCGTCACGGTGTCGTCCATCGCGGCGGAGTTCTTCATCAGCATGTCAATGTTCGCCAGATCGGCGAGCGACGTCAGCGTCGAGCGGCTGGTGTCGGGCTTTTTCTCGACAGGCTTGCTCGGCTTGGGGCGCGCTTCAGCCTTGGGCGCTGCGAACGCCAGCTCGTCTTCGTCCTCATCCTCGAACTCGACCTCATCAGGCGCCGCCTCAGCCGCAACACTGCTCGGCTTGCCCGACGCCACATCAATCCAGTATTGTGAATAGAAATGTGGGCGGTCGGAATCTTGCTTGCTATCTGCTCTGACCATGGTATTTCTCGCTCAACCTTCTCGCCAGCGTCGTCCAGCGCCATTCTCGCGCCATTCTCGCGTCGTGAGCCTCGCTCACGACGGAAAGACGCCGCCACGGGCGCCTCAAGCGATTGTATGTGTGCGCCGTCGCTGGTGTCAAGCGATTCCCGCGATTCGGCCCCATCAAGAGTGTGGAGGGCTGGCAGTTAACCCGCGTGGAACCGCGAGGTTGTTGTCAGGGCGACACGCTGCTACACTCTGAACGTGGCCAACCATTCTCTGCCGCGCCACCGACGCGCCATGCGAGACCAGCTATGGGACCAGGCATGGGACCGGTATGGGAAAAACGGCACGGCCTGAGAGCATGCGGCGCCATCTCTCGTATACATAGATGGTCGCCAGGCAGACGTGCGCGCAGGTGTGAGCCAATAGCGGGGGCGTCGCCCCAGTTGGCAGGTCGTGTACGGCATGTCGCTTGCGCATGTGCGCGCCTATAGCTGGCCAGATCACTGGCAGGCACGCGCATCGGCGCGGCAGACCGGTTCAGCGCTGGACGACCCATCGCCACGATGGACGCTCGCGTACGGATTCCCGATTCACGGATTCCAGAGTTCAGAAGAGGTTGAGGTGACAGGCCAATGACCCGCGTGTTGAATGAGACAGACCGGCTTGCGCGTGCGCTGGAACTGCTCGACCACCGCTTTGACCCTGCCATCGAGCGGATTTTTCCATCGCTTGAGGAGCGTATTCTCGCCCAGGCGCTGGAAAATGTCGAACTTGCCGAGCGCCGCCTGCGTGAGATTCAGGAGTTGGTGGGCGACGGCGCGCTCGCGGTCAGCCGCTAGGTTCACCATTCAGCCAACGCGCGCTGCGCGCCACACCGCTCGCTCTCGTCGCCTCGCCGTCGCCATCAGCGCGACCCGTGCGGGCTTCGCGCGAGCGCCCTCGCCTCCTATCCGCTCACACCTTCAATAACACACAAACAGGCCCGCTCCCCAGCGCTGGAGAGCGGGCATGCTGCGCTGATGCGCCTGGCGGAACCTCACCCCCTGGACCCCTCTCCCACGGGGAGAGGGGGAAACGAAACATCCGGCTCCCCTCTCCTCGCGGGAGAGGGGCTGGGGGTGAGGTTTCCCGCGCCACGCCACCACCTCAGGCGGACGTGATATGTCCTACACGCCTTCGATGCTGATGGCTGGGGTCGCGCCAACGCCGGGCATCTCCGCCTCGGCTACGCCGTCGGCTTCGTTGGCGTAGGCCACCTCAGCGGCCTCGGCCAGGCTCGCCCGCTTTGAGCCAATCAGCGGCACATCCTTCAGGAAGAGCGTGATGATGAACACCAGCCCACTGATGCCCAGCGCCACCAGGAACCCGACATGGATGCCCTGCGCCAGCGCCGCGCGGCCAACGTCCATCACCTGGCTGAACGTCTGCGCCACCGCATGCGGCACGGTCGCCTGCACCTCCGCCGTCACCTTCGCGGTGATCGCGGCGATCACCTCGGCGTAGTTCGGCGTGCTGGGCGGCACCTGCGCCGTCGCCTGCGCCACCGCCGTCTGCGTCGCCTGCGCTGTCGCGGCATGCTGCGCGGCGGCCAACACCTGGTCATGCACACTCTGCGTCGTCAGCAAGGGCTGCATCGCCTGCGTGTTGGTCAGCGTGCCAGTGGCCGTGCGCACGCCGGTCATCAACTGAGGGCCGCCTTGAATGTTCGAGAGCCGCGGATTCAGGTAGCTTTCGGAGGCATTCGTCACGACCGAGCCAATGATGGCGACGCCCAACGTCGAGCCAAGTGTGCGCAGATAGGTCACTGCGCCTGTGCCAGCGCCCAATCGAGCGCGCGGGATGGCGTTCTGCACTGAGAGCGTCAGCACCGGCTGTAGCAGGCCCAGACCAATGCCCAGGATGATCATGAAGATCACCACGGTCTGCTCCTGGGTGCTGACACCCATCGTCGAGAGCAGATAGACGCCCGCCGCCAGCACGACCGACCCGATGACGGCCACGAACTGATAGCGACCCACCCGCGAGATCAGGAAGCCGATCAGTCCGGCGGCGATGGCCATCGCCACGACCAACGGCGTGACAACCAATCCAGAGTTCGTCGCCTTCACCTGCAATACCCCTTGCAGGTAGATCGGCAGGTAGATGACTACAGCGAAGAGCATCAGGCCGACCGTCAGCGAGAGCAGCGCCCCCGCAGTGAAGATCTGATTCTTGAACAGGTCGAGCGGCAGAATTGGGTCAGAGACGCGCGTCTCGATGACGACGAAGGCGATATAGAGGACACCAGCGCCTACCAGCGACCCAATCACCTGCCACGAGCTCCACGGATAGGTAGCGCCACCCCAGGTGAGGCCCAGCAGCAGCAGCACCGTCGCCGCCGCCGAGGTCAACGCGCCAAACCAGTCAACGCGCCGCATGGCGTTCTTGCCCGTCGCCGTGCGTATGGAGATGTTGGCCGGCAGGAAGAAGAACAGCAGGCACAGCGCCAGGATGCCAAACGGGACATTGACATAGAACACCCAGCGCCACGAACTATTATCGGTGATCCAGCCGCCAGCCGTGGGGCCAACGACGCTAGCCAGGCCAAAGACGCCAGAGAAGAGGCCCTGCCACTTGGCGCGCTCAGCCGGCGTGAAGATGTCGCCGATCAGCGTGAAGACCAGCGAGGCCAGCATGCCACCGCCGACGCCTTGCAGCGCGCGGAAGATGATCAGTTGCGTCATCGTCTGCGACGCGCCAGAGAGCGCCGAGCCAGCCAGGAAGATCACCACCGCCGCCAGCAGGAACCACTTGCGGCCAAACTGGTCCGAGAGCTTCGAGACCATCGGGATGACTGTGGTGGAGGTGAGCAGATACGCGGTGATTACCCAGGTATAGTCATTGACGCCATTCAACTCAGCGATGATGGTGGGCAGCGCCGTGCCGACAATCGTCTGGTCGAGCGCTGAGAGCAAGAGCGTAATCATCAACGCCGCCAGCACGCTGGCCAGCGCCGCGCCACGCAGCTTGGGATGCACTGCTGGATTCTCAGATGCCCTGGTCATGGGCGGATTGGCTTCCACAGGTGTACTCGGTCCTTTCGTGGACAGGGATGCGGTTGTCGGGCGGCCTCGCCGCGCACGTTGGATACCTCTGAATCAGGGTGGACAGCAGGAGCGTTATCTCTCAGAGAGGTCGGCGCGCTACTCGTCAACGAGTGTCAGCGCCGCCACAGTGGCGACTGACGCACGAGCCGCAGCCGGCTTCGCGGATGGCTCCGCTGGCGCCTGCGCTAGCGACTCGGGAGGCGACGCATCGGCGGGCTTCACGCGCAGGCCGCGCACAAACGCATCGGCGATGACCGTCGCAATGTCGCTTGGCTGGTCGTCGTCTGGCTCCTCGGCCTGCGCCCAGCGCACGCTCGACGCGAGGCCGCCGACCAGGAACTTCGCGACAATCTCTGTATTGACAGGACGCAGGCGCCCCAGCGTCACCTGCCGATCAAGATATGCGCGTACGCCGTCGGTCACCAGACCGA
>JAICSR010000545.1 GCA_025936795.1 Ktedonobacterales bacterium
ATGGCTTCTACCGGCGTGGCAAGGTCGTGCCAATGAAGGCGACCGCCGACGCCGCGCTGGCTGACGCGCCCACCGTGGAACGCGCGCTGGTGGTGCGACGCATCGGCGGCGAGACACCCTGGAACGCGGCGCGCGATGTCGCCTGGGACGACGCGGTGGCGGCGCAGTTCACTGCATGTGAGACGCTTGTCACTGACGCCGAAGACCCCTACATGCTGATCTACACCTCCGGCACGACCGGGCGGCCCAAGGGCGCCGTCCACGTCCACTGCGGCTTCCCCATCAAGGGCGCGCAGGACCTGGCGCACTGCTTCGATGTGCAGCCAGACGACACACTCTTCTGGCTGTCCGATATGGGCTGGATGATGGGGCCCTGGGCGGTCAGCGGGACGCTGATGCTCGGCGCGACGCTGGCGATCTACGAGGGCGCCGTGGACTATCCCGGCCCCGACCGGCTCTGGGCATTCGCCGAGCGCCACAAGGTGACGGTGATGGGCGTCGCGCCGACGGTCGTGCGCTCGCTGATGACGGCAGGCGATGAGCCAGTGCGCAGCCACGATCTGAGCGCGCTGCGCGTCCTCGGCTCCTCTGGCGAGCCATGGAACTCTGGCCCGTGGCACTGGTTCTTCGATGTAGTGGGCCAGGGCCGCTGCCCGATCATCAACTATTCGGGCGGCACGGAGATTTCCGGCGGCATCGTCGGCTGTGTCACCATCGCGCCAATCAAGCCCTGCTCGTTCACTGGCCCCATTCCGGGCATGACCGCTGATGTGGTGGACGAGAACGGCGCCTCGGTGCGTGGGCAGGTTGGCGAGCTGGTGATCCGCACGCCATGGCCAGGGATGACGCGCGGCTTCTGGCACGACCCAGCTCGCTACGAAGAGTCCTATTGGGCGCGCTTCCCTGGCATCTGGACGCACGGCGACTTTGCGGCGATTGACGGCGACGGCTTCTGGTATATCCTGGGGCGCTCCGACGACACAATCAAGGTGGCGGGCAAGCGGCTAGGGCCAGCCGAAGTGGAATCCGCCGCCGTGGCGCACCCCGACGTGAGCGAGGCCGCCGCCATCGGCGCGCCGCATCCGGTGAAGGGCGAGGTGGTGGTTGTCTTCGCCGTGCTACGCGCAGGCGTCGAGCCGACGGAGGCGCTACGCGACGAGGTGCGCGCCAGCGTGACACAGGCGCTTGGCCCCGCGCTCAAGCCCGACCAGGTGCATTTTGTCGCGCAGCTTCCCAAGACGCGCAATGGCAAAGTGCTGCGACGGCTGATTCGCGCGCGGCACCTCGGCAAGACGGACCTGGGCGACCTCTCGTCGCTGGAAAGCCCTGATGCGCTGGAGGCCATCGCACATCCGAGCTGAAGGGAAGAGCGCTTGACGCAGCGTAAACCAATAGTTGGCTTTTGTATTTGGCTCTTGTAGTTGGCTCTTGGCGTTCGTGCTAGCGCATCAATCGCTCTCGCGTTGCCTCACTCTGACTGTACCCTGTCGCGCGCCTGGCAGGGATCGAGGTTGGAGGCGCATCGAGTAGCGCCTCCAACCTGTTCGATGCCTTTGGCCATTGCAAAGAGGAGCGCATTCAGGGATAATCGCGGCAGGCGAACGTTACTATGCCGTGATCGCAGTCGAGTGGAGCAGGGAGGGTGTTGTGGAGGGCGTTGTGGAGAGCGGGGCAACCGAGACGGACTTTGATCTGCTGGATCACCTCGTGTGCCTGTCGGTTCCCAAGCGAAAGGTTTCAACGGCCTGGGCGCAGCATGCGCCGCTGGGAATGCTGCTCGTGGACCTCATACAGCCAACCCTGCTCGTCGAGTTAGGCACGTCTACAGGCTCGTCATACTTCACGCTCTGTCAGGCGGTGGACGAACTTCGGCTAGGCACACGCTGCTTCGCGGTCGATACCTGGGATGGCGACCCGCGTAGCGGCTGCAATTCAGACGATGTGTTCGAGAACCTGAAGCAGCATCATGATTCCCGCTACGGCGCGTTTTCTACACTGCGCCGCAGCACGTTCGATGATGCAGTGCGCCGCTTTGACGATCGTTCGATTGACTTGTTGCACATCAACGGGTCCGACGCCTACCAGGCCGCTCGCCACGATGTTGATACCTGGCTTCCCAAGATGAGCCCTCGTGGTGTCCTGGTCGTGCACGGCATCAATGAGCG
>JAICSR010000414.1 GCA_025936795.1 Ktedonobacterales bacterium
CACCACATCGCGCCGCAGCGTGGCGCCATCGAGCGCGCACGCGCCGCAGCAAATTCTGGCGCGCTCGCCGCCGATGTGATTGAGCGGGCGGCTGAGCGTGTGCTGCGCCTGAAGGCCAGCCTCGGCTCCTGGGATGCGCTGCCTGCGCCGGTGGAGATGGCGACGGTGAGCGACGCAGCCCATCAACGACTTAGCGACGACGCCTATGCGCGCTCAACGACGCTCGCGCGTGACGACGCCCATCTGCTGCCGCTGCGCCTGCCGCCAGAGGCGCAGGTTCTCGTCGTCGCGCAGCCGCCCGCGAACGTCACAAAAGCGGTGGATACGGTCTATCGGCACACTGATCTGGTGGACGCCATCCAGGCGCGTCATGCCAATACGCGCGGCGTCTGCCTGGCCCCTGACGCCGACGACGAGGCCATCGCGGAGTTGCTGCGCGCGGCTGAGGCGTCCGATCTGCTGGTCGTGGCGACGATCAACGCGCATCTCGATCCTCCGCAGGCGCGTCTGATGCGGCGCTTGCTCGCTACCGACCGCCCGATCATCGGCATCGCCGCCTGCAATCCCTACGATCTCGCGGCCTTCCCAGACCTACAGACTGCGCTCGCGACCTATGAATACACCAAGCCCGCGCTCAGCGCAGCCGCGGGCGTGCTCTTCGGCGACTTCACTCCAGTCGGGCGCCTGCCTGTCAGCCTGCCCAGTCTCGATGTGGACGCCGCGCGCGACTAGCCTCGCAGCGCGATAGACAGCCAGGGGGCGCCCGCAACGCTATGGCCGTTGGAATCGTACCAGTGACAGCGGGGAGTCAGAGCTAGCAGGCGCCTGGTGGGCGGCTGCGTGAGGCGGATTGGGGAGCGCATGAGTCTCGTCCTGGAACTGGTGGCGACCTATGGCTATGTGGTCGTGTTGCTGGTGGTGATGGCGGAGAGCGCTGGTCTGCCGGTTCCCGGTGAGACGTCACTGCTCATCGCGGGCGCATTGGCTGCGACGGGTAGGCTCTGGCTGCCGGGAGTGATTCTCGCCGCCGCGCTCGGCGCAATCCTCGGCGACACCGCTGGCTACTGGGTGGGTCGCACCTCCGGCCTGCGACTGCTGCGGCGCTATGGACGCTTTGTGCGCTTCGATGAGCGCAAGTTGGCGCTGGCGGAGGGGTTCTTCGCGCGCCACGGCGAGAAGACCGTTTTCCTGGGGCGCTTCGTGCCGATTGGGCGCATCTTCAGCGCGGTGCTGGCAGGCGTCAGCCAGATGCGCTACCGCCGATTCCTCTTCTGGAATGCGACCGGCGGCATCGTCTGGGCCACGTTGATGGGAACGCTGGGCTACCTTTTCGGCACTCAGCTTCCCCTGATCGAGCGCGTAGTTGGCCAGTTTGGCGTTGGCGTCGTGATTGCGCTGCTGCTGGTGGTCGGCGCGCGCTTCACCTGGAGCCGCCGCACGGCAATCGCGACGACGCTGGCGACGTGGTGGGCGCAGGCTCGCAGCCAGCCAATCAGCTTCCAGTCGGGAGCCGCCTCGCTGGCTGGGGCTGCTCGCCTGCTCTTCAGCCGCCGCTATCGGTGGCTGCTGGCGGCCATCAGCCTCGGCCTCGCCACCCTTGGCGGCGCGGGCCTCCTGGCGCTGCTGACCGATGCGCTGTGATGTCAGTGGATGGAGCCTGCGTCTGGTGGAACCTGTGATAGATCTGTAGAGTGATGAATAGCACGTTCGAGTCACTGCCCAATACGCAGCCGCTGCCATCCGCGCGACGTTCCGCACGACGCTGCGCACGCCATCCCCATTTCCGCCGCCTCGTGCGCGTGGGCTTGCTGCTCTGCGTGCTGGGCTTGCTACTCTGCGCGGTGCTCGGCTGGGCCTACCTTGCCTCGCTCCCATCGGTGGGGGATGCGCCCCAGCGTGTGCAGGCGATCCTGCGTGCGCACCATGGCGTCAGCGCTGGAATGCCGCCGCCACAGAAAGTGGGGCAGGCGATAGTCGCGGTCGAAGACCAGCGGTTCTACTCCAATCATGGGATAGATGCGCCGAGCATGCTGCATTTTACCTGGGGCTACGTCACGACTGGCTCGACCCAGGCGGCTGGCGCGACGATCACCGAGCAGCTGGTGAAGCGGCTCTATGTGCGCGAGCCGACCACGCTGGCTGGCAAGCTGGAGATGATGGGGCTGGCGCTGAAGATGAACCAGGCCTATACCAAGCCGCAGATTCTGAGCATGTACCTCGACGCCATCTACTATGGGCATCAAGCGTATGGCATCGCACAGGCCAGCGAGACGTACTTCCACACCACGCCCAACCAGCTCAACTGGGGGCAGGCGAGCATGCTGGCGGGCCTGCCGCAAGCGCCCTCCGTGTATGATCCCTTCAAGCGCTTCGATCTTGCGCGCGAACGCCAGCAGCATGTGCTTTCACGCCTCGTCGCGACGGGTGCGCTCACGTCCGCGCAGGCCGCCGCCGCCTACGCCGAGACGCCCAGCCTGCCCTAGAAACAGTCAATATCTTCGCGTCATTTTTGCGCCAATTTCGACATAGAATAGCCCGCGCAGGCCGGGTGAAGGCCGAACCCGAGTCCGGCAATCGTATCGTTGCCCGCATGTTCAATAAGCAAGTGGGATGGGCGAGCGCATATTGCACTCGCTAGTAGTCTGGGGGGTGACACATGATATGCTCGCACAAGGGGCAGCGCTGGCTATTGCTGGCGCTCATGCTGCTCGCGTCGCTGCTCGCTGGCTGTACATGGGTACCGCATGAAGCGCCAATACCGACGCGAGTACCCTCGCCTTTATCGAGCGCGCGGGTCACACGCCTCAGCGAATTCCCAGCGAATCACACTCCACCGTTCGCGGAGTTTATTTCCAACCCAGTCAAAGCGCAGCAGCTCCATGCCGCGCTCCTGGCGCTTCCCACTATGGCGCCTGCCACAGGTACGCCGTGTCCGAAGGACACAGGCATTTCCTACCGTATCGTCTTTGCTTCTGCGGTGATACTCGATACAGCCTGGGTCAAACCCGATGGCTGTCGTCAAGCCAAGATTGGCACGAGCAACGTTCTGCATGACACCACGCCGCAGTTCTGGCAAACCTTCGCTGATGCGCTCGGTGTCGACGAGAGCGCGCTTTTCGACCTGACGCCGCGTCCCAGCGGACCCTATGCTCCGACCCCCACTGCATTCGATTGGGTAGCGCCCTGAACTCGCTTTCCGGTTGCAACAGAGTGCGCGATTAGGCGACGCTACAAGCCGCTGATCGCGCGTCGCATAGTCGTGCGGAGGGCAGAGGTACAGCGCCAGGGATGAACCTACAGATGCACGCCGTAGAGGCTGAAGAGCCAGTACGCCGAGGTCAGCCAGAGGACGAGAATTGTGGTGAAGAGCGCGCTGCCCGCGACGGGCAGCGCCCAGCCCGGCGCAGAGGATTGGCGCAGCAGGAACAGCTTGACGACAAAGACACCGTAGATGAAAGCGCCGAAGACCGCATGAACCATCACCCGCGCGTCTGGTGGTGTCACGCCCAGCTCAAAGAGGCAGTTGACGGCGACTGGCAGCGTCAGCGCCATCGCCACACGTCCCGACCAGCGATG
>JAICSR010000361.1 GCA_025936795.1 Ktedonobacterales bacterium
AGGGGGCAGGGGGTGAGGTCACTCAGGGCCGCGCCTCTGCCTGCGCCGCCCCTGTGCGCCAGTCGTGCACAAACTTCACCGTGCCAAGCGCCGCTACCACAACCATCAGCAGGGTCGCGGGCAGCAGGAAGAGGCCCGCGCCCGCGAGCGCTGGCGTCACGATGCCGATCAGCAGCAGTGTGCAGGTGACGAGCAGCCCGTAGGCGGCGTTGCGGTTGTCGGACAGGCTCGCGCGGGTCTGCCACAGCGCGCCAATCGCCCCGCCGATAAACAGCACGCCAGGGAACAGCAGCACCAGCGCGCCACGCGCCGCCGCGATGGCGTCCACCGGCTGGCAGAGCAGCTTATCGGCCTGCATGCCATAGCAGGTCTCATGCTCTGAGAGCAGCATAAAGAGCAGATAGGCGGAGGTCAGCGCGGCTACGCCGACGGTGATATACGCCAGGATGCGCTCGGCGCCGCTGACACGTGGCGCCTGCGACGACTGCGTGGTTTCAGACATTCAGGGTGATCTCCCCGCGTAGATGGTTGTCCTATCACTGGGCGCACAGCGCTCCCATCTCACCATACCGCATCGGGCGCGCCCCGTCCAAGCCACGCGCCAGATAGCCGCCGCAGCGCCAACGCGAGGGCCGCGCTCACTATGCCAAATTACGGACTCGTGCGAGCAGGCGCGATATGGTATGCTCGCCTTCGTCACCTCTATGTTGTGCGCCGGGCGATGGAATCGCGATGCGCGCATTCCTCATGTATGCGTACTGCGTCCATGCGTAGAGCATCCCGTGTAGCAGGCCAAGCTTGCCCCCGGCGAAAGCGCCAGCCAGCGCTGAGCGCGGCCCCAGGCAAACAACGCCGATTCCCCAGTTTCCTCAGTGTACCGCCGTTGCCTGACAATCCAGGCGCGAGCGTGTAGCGACGACAAGCTGTAGCCCTCGCTTCTCCGCCTGGAGAGGTCGAGCGGGTGGAGGCAGCCAGCCCATGGCTGAAGGATGACACCCTCCCCACGAGAAAAGGATCGCAGCAACATGGATCAACCACAACTCCGCGACCCGCGCTATGCCCCGCAACATGCCCCACAGGATAACCCCGAAGATGCGCGCACGATTGCTATGGCGCGCGAAGCTGTTCCCGACGCCAAACTGGCGGCGACGAGCGACCTGCTGGCGTCGTTTACGCGCGCCCGCTCGCGACGCTGGCTGCTGCGTGGCGCGGCGGCAGGCGCCACAGCGCTGGCAGTGACAGGCGCCAGCGCTGCCAGTGCGCTGGCCGTGCATGCCGAGTCGCTCACTGGTGGCGCGACGCTGCAAGAGTTCTTCAACATCCTCGCCACGGGCGAGGACCTCTTCGTGACGTTCTACCATCAGGCCGTCGAGCATCACAGCCAGCTCGGCCTCTCAGGTGACGCGCTCAAGGCGCTGCGGGCGATTGCGGTCGAAGAGCAGATCCACGCCAACTTCGCGAAGGCCAACGGAGGAACGCCCGCGACCAACCACTTCAGCATGCCGCACGGCCACGATACCTTCGAGGACCGCGACACCTTCCTGGCCACGCAGCAACTCGCCGAAGAACTGACCAATGGCGCGCTGCTCGCGTTCATCCATGATGTGGCGGCAATGGGCTTGCCACGGCTGGCGCAGATCGGGGGCCAGCTCATGCAGGTGGAGGGGGGCCACCGCGTAGTCGGTCGGGTGATTATGGACGCTGATCCGTGGGATAACTGGGCATTTGGCCCCGTCGTCCTCGACCACTTTACAGATGTGCCAGCGGCTGTTACCGCAGCGGGCTTCCTCAGCCCGACGCCCGGGAACGACTTCGAATTTCATGCCATTGGCACGACCTTCCCCGGCCTGATCCACACCGCTCCGTAACCAATAACACGCCCGGTTAGGGATTAGCACTGGCGCCAGGCGCGGCGGCGCTCCCGCGAGGCGAGCGGGAAACGAACCTCCGGACTCCCCTCTCCCTGTGGGAGAGGGGCTGGGGGTGAGGTCGCGCCTGGCGCGCGGACTACTTCTTCGTCGCCGCTGCCTGCTTGCCAGACTTGGGCTTCGCGCCGTTGTGTCCATTATGCCCATTATGCCCGTTGCGGCCGTTGTGGCCGTTCGCTGGGCTGTGGGCGGCAGTGTAGACCGGGGTAAGCCAGCTCATATACTCGGCGCGCCGACCACGCGTGATGTCGCCATAGAGCCGCATCAACTGCCCGCTGATTGACCCTACCGCGCCTGCGCCAACTGCGCGGTGATCTACCTCGACCACGGGCGCAATCTGCGCTCCCGTGCCAGTCAGGAAGATCTCGTCGGCGGTATAGAGTTCTGTGCGGTCAATCACGCGCTCGCGGGTCAGCATCTCCAGTTCGCGGCGGGCGACTTCCATCACGGAGTCGCGCGTGATGCCCTGCAAGATATTCTCGGAGGGTGGCGGCGTCACCAGCTCGCTGCCGACGACCATGAAGAGATTCTCCGCCGAGCCTTCGCTGACATGGCCGTCGTGGGTCAGCATGATCGCCTCGTCGAAGCCGCTCATCAGCGCCTCAGACTTGGCGAACGCGCTATTGACGTATGCGCCCGAAATCTTCGCCCGCGCCGGAATCATGTTGTCATCCACCCGGCGCCACGACGAGACCATGCAGCGTAGCCCTGCCGTCGAGATGTAGTCGCCCATCGGCATGGTGAACATCGTGAAGGCGTCTTCCAGGCCGTTCAGTTTGACGCCGATGGTCTCGTCAGCCTTATAGGCAAAGGGGCGGATGTAGCAATTCTCGCGGAAGCCGTTGCGGCGAATCAACTCGCAGGTCATCTCGACCAGTTCTTCAGGCGTATAGGGCAGCCGGATATTCATGATTTTGCACGAGCGCGCCAGCCGCTCATAGTGCTCCAGCGCCCGGAAGACGTAGAGTTGATCTGTCTCGCTATTGTAGTACGCGCGGATGCCCTCGAAGCACCCAGTGCCGTAGGAGAGCGCATGGGTGGCAATGCCAACGCGCGCCTGGTCGGCGGCTATATACTCGCCTGCGAGGAACACCACCATGTCTGACCGCTGCGAGAGCGCAGCGCTTCCCGTTGACTTCGACACGTTCAATAGCCTCCTCAGCTGCGTGTGGCGTCATCGCCACAGAGAGAGTTCGTCCGCCGTTGGACGCCAGCGTCGGGCGAGAAATGAGCGCACGACAAACAACCCGCGCAGGTTGCCCTCATGGGGTCATCGCTAGCATAGCGAGCGCCAAAGAAGCATGTCAAGCTGCGCACGTTGACTCTGTGCAGGTCGCACAAACGCGCGCCCCGCATACGTCGGCGCCTCCCTCCACCTGCCGCGCCACTGCACCCAGAGGCAGGGTCAGCGGATGGCGCCTGAAATCGCCTGCACGCGCGCCGCAAGGGACCCCTGCGAACCGCTAGATTATGCGCTTGCCGACTGCGGACAGGGCAAGCTCTGTCGCCAGAATGGCTGTCTGGTTGTGATGATCGAGAATCGGGTTGACCTCAACCATATCGAGGCTGGTCAGGCGTGCGCTCTCAGCCACCATCTCCATCGCCAGATGCGCCTCGCGATAGGTGATGCCCCCATGCACGGGCGTGCCAACGCCGGGCGCCTCGGACGGGTCTACCACATCGAGATCGAAGCTGACGTGCAGCCCGTCTGCGCCATCGAGCGCGAACTCCAGCGCCTCGCGCGTGACCGCCTCCATGCCGCGCCGGTCAATGTCGCTCATGGTCAACACATGCGCGCCCGCCTCGCGCAGCAGCGTCTGCTCGCCCGCGTCCAGGTCACGCGCGCCGACGATGACGATCCGCTTGGGGTCCACCTTCTTGCCTTTGCCGCCCACATTCACCAGGCGCGCATCGCCCAGCCCGGCCAGCGCGGCGAGAATCATCCCATGCACATTGCCAGAGGGCGATGTTTTGGTGGTGTTGAAATCGGCATGCGCATCGAACCAGATCACTCCAAGCGGCTTGCGCGCCCTGGCGGCCCCAGCGACGGAGCCTAGCGCGATGCTGTGATCGCCACCCAGCGTGATCGGCAGCGAGCCTGCTTCGATGCACTCGGTGACGCGCGTGGCGAGCAGGCTGGTGGCGGCGACAATCGGCCCCAGATACTTGGCGCGCCCCTCTCCGTCGCTTGGCTCGACGGGCGCCTCCGGCTCGCTGACGGGGATCGGTGGCGCGCTGGTGACGCTATGCCCCAGCGCGCGGAGCTTCTCGACGATATCGGCGTAGCGAATGGCGCTTGGTCCCATGTCCACACCGCGCCGGTCTGCTCCCAGGTCCATCGGAAC
>JAICSR010000048.1 GCA_025936795.1 Ktedonobacterales bacterium
GCCCCTCCTCCATGTAGATCTCGGTCGAGGCGCACCAGACCATGACGAGGCGGTCGCACTTGTTTGCGGACTTGAAGGCGCGAATGTCCGCGCGAATCTGCTCGGCCAGCTCCCTCTTCATGCCGCGCTTGACGTTAGGCCCGTTGAGGCGTTTGACATAGTACTGGTCGAAGGCGGCCGGCATTGGCTCGATGGACTTGAGGAAGTCGGCGATCGGTTCGATGTGTTCGTGGCGGTCGAGGACGCCGCACTTCAGCGCTGCCTCGTAAGCGTTGTCGGGGAAGGGGTCCCAGGCGCCGAAGACGATGTCGTCCAGGTTCGCGAGCGGGACGAACTCGCGGATCAGCGGCGAGCGATTTTCCGCTCGCTTGCCAAGGCGAATGGCGCCCATCTGGGTGAGCGAGCCAATGGGACGACCGCTGCCACGACGGGCGTGCTCGACGCCGCTGATGAATGTCGAGGCGATGGCGCCGAGGCCGACGAGCAGGATGCCGAGGCGGCCCTCTGCCGGCTGGATCGGGTCGGGCTTGAGTTCGACGAAGTCTTTTGCTTCCAAGATCACACCTCTCTGACGGCCGAGCGACATGAGCGGTACTTGCCATTGGGCTGGCACCCGCCCTGTCCTCGCCCAGTGTTCGATTGTGCTCTGCCTCTTGCCGAGCAGGGCGGCCAGAGCGCTCTGGCCGCCGAAGCGCTTGATGATCCGCTCTGCGGCGTTCGAACTATGTTCCATGGGAGACATTCTAACGAATTTTTCGTTACCTTGCAAGCTGCTACCAGGAAGAGGCAGGACGGCATATGCGCCTGTGCAGGTTTTTGATGGTATGGGTGAGGGCCTTTCCGGGACTGACTGGCGAAGCGGGGGCTAGCCCTGTGGATCGATGAGTGCGCGGCTTCATCGGTGAGGAAGCGCCAGCGCAGCTTGACAGCGGTTCGCTGGCCGCGCTATGATAGCCACGACAACCACATAGCACATTGAGCAGCGATCAGGAGAAGTACGCGAGCAAGCGCCTGCGACAGCGAGCCGGAGAAGGTGGAAACCGGCGCAGGCGCGCTCGCCGAATGGGCCTGTGAGCGGCGACCCGACCAGCCTCGCGCTGTAGGGCATCGCCGGGCGCCTCCCGTTACAGAGGCAGAGCATCGGTCACGCTGATCTCACCGTCAGTCGCGGCCCGCGCTCATCGAGGAGTCACGCGCCATTGGCGCTGGTCGAGCCGCGCTGCAAGCGGTTCCCAGCCTGGGCCGTGTGACTTGAAACTGGGTGGTACCACGAAGGTTTAGCGCCTCTCGTCCCGTTCTTGGGGATGAGAGGCGCTTTTTGTTGTGCAGAGCGCGCAGATGAATGCGCGCGGGGCTAGCGGAGACTAGCGAGAGTCTATCGGAGAGGAGAGGCGAGAGATGAGCGCCCCAACCACGGCGGCCAGCGCCGCCAACGCAACGCCCAAGCGCGCCCGCGAGCGCGTCTTTTCGGGCATCCAGCCATCTGGCGCGCCGCACATCGGCAACTATCTGGGGGCCATCCGGCACTGGGTCGCCGAGCAGGACATCTTCGATAACATCTACTGCGTCGTTGACCTGCACGCCATCACCGTGCCGCAGGACCCCGGCGAGCTGCGTGAGAACGTGCGCCAGCTTGCGGCCACGCTGCTCGCCTGTGGGCTGGACCCCCAGCGCAGCGCGCTCTTCGTGCAATCGCACGTCCACGAGCACGCCGAGCTGGCGTGGCTGCTCAACTGCGTCACGCCGATGGGGTGGCTGAACCGCATGACGCAGTTCAAGACCAAAGCGGGCGACGACCGCGAGACGGTTAGCGCGGGCCTCTACGATTATCCCGTGCTGATGGCGGCGGACATCCTGCTCTATCAGACCGACGCCGTGCCGGTCGGCGACGACCAGCGCCAGCATGTCGAGCTGACGCGCGACATCGCCAACAGCTTCAACGCGCGCTTTGGCGAGACGTTTGTCGAGCCGCGCGCGCTCATTCGCGAGGTGGGCGCGCGCATCATGGCGCTCGATGACCCGGCGAAGAAGATGAGCAAGAGCGGCGCGGACACGTCGTACATCGCGCTGCTCGACCCGCCGGAGGTCATCCGCAAGAAGATCGCGCGGGCGACGACCGACTCGCAGCGTACCATCGTCTTCGACGAGAGCCGTCCGGGTATCTTCAACCTGCTGACCATCTACCAACTGCTCGTCGGTCAGTCACGCGAGCAGATCGAGGCGGAGTTCGCAGGCAAGGGCTACAAAGAGTTCAAGGCCGCGCTGACTGAGGGGCTGGTCGCCACGCTCACGCCGATTCAGCAGCGCTACAACCAGCTCGTAGCCGACCCGGCGGAGCTTGATCGGCTGCTGGCGGGTGGCGCCGAGCGGGTGCGCCCCATCTCGCACGCGACGCTGGCGCAGGTTCAGCAGCGCATGGGCCTGCGCTAAACGCGAACCCTCACCCCCCCAGCCCCTCTCCCACCGGGCGAGGGGAGCCGGAAAGCCCCTCTCCTGCCGCAGCGGGGGAGGGGTTGGGGAGGGGGCAGCCAACACACACACAGAGGAGGACGAGATGACGGCTCCCGCAAACGTGGCGACAGGCGAGCAGGTGGCGACGAGCTTCCGCCCGATCTGGCGCGAGGTGGCCGCCGACCTGGAGACGCCTGTCTCGGCCTACCTCAAGCTGGCGCGTGGCCCCTATGGCTACCTGCTGGAGAGCGTGGAGGGCGGCGAGCGGCTGGCGCGCTACTCCTTCGTCGGCGCCGACCCCTACGCCGTGCTGCGGGCGCGCGATGGTGTTGCGACGTGGCAGTGGCTCAGCGGGCCGCGCGCAGGTGAGACAGAGCGCATCGCCTGCGCCGATCCGCTGGAGGTGGTGCGCGCCGAGCTGGAGCGGCGGCCCATCGCCCCGCTGGAGCCTGCGTCGCTGCGCTTCCACGGCGGCGCGGTCGGCTACCTCGCCTATGAGGTGGCGGCGCGCTTCGAGCCGACAGTTCCCATTCCGGCGGATCATCCGTTGGATACGCCCGAAGCCGTCTTCATGTTCAGCGACACGCTGCTGATCTTCGACCATGCGCGCCACACCGCGCGGCTGCTCACCTGGGCCGACAGCGCGGCGACGGGTGGCGATGAGGCGCGCGCCGAGGCCGAGGCGCAGGCGCGGCTCACTACGATGGAGCGGCGGCTGCGCCGCGCCACCCCACGCCAGGCGCCTGCGCTGCGGCCAGCATCGGCTGCGCAGCGGCCCGTCGCGGCGTCGCGGTTGGAGGCGCGCGAGCAGCACGCCGCAGCGGTGCGCAAGATCAAGCAATATGTGCGCGCGGGCGATTGCTTCCAGGTGGTGCCGTCGCGGCGGGTCGCACGCCCGCTCACCGCGCCGCCCTTCGCGGTCTATCGTGCGCTGCGCACGATCAACCCGTCGCCCTACATGTTCTATCTCGCGCTCGACGACATGGCCATTGCGGGCGCCTCACCGGAGGCGCTGGTGCGGGTGGAGCGCGGCGAGGTCGCCGTCCATCCGATCGCTGGCACGCGCCGCCGCGACGCCGACCCTGAGGCCGACGCCCGGCTGGAGGCGGAGCTACGCGCCGACGAGAAGGAGCGCGCTGAGCATGTCATGCTGGTGGACCTGGGACGCAACGATGTGGGGCGTGTTAGCGCGCCGGGCAGCGTCGCCGTCACGCAGTTCATGGATGTCGAACGCTACTCGCATGTGATGCATCTCGTCTCGCACGTCACCGGGCGGCTGCGCGCGGGGTTGACGCCCTACGATGCGCTGCGGGCGGGCTTTCCAGCGGGGACGGTCTCTGGCGCGCCAAAGCTGCGCGCGATGCAGATCATCGCCGAACTGGAGGGCCAGCGACGCGGCGTCTATGCCGGAGCCGTCGGCTACATCGGCTTCGATGGCGCGCTCGATACCTGCATCGCCATTCGTACAGTGGTAATGAAAGACGGCGTGGCCTACGCGCAGGCCGGTGGCGGCATCGTCGCCGACTCCGAGCCAGCGGCGGAGTTTCAGGAGACGGAGAACAAGCTCGGCGCGGTCATGCGCGCCCTCGACATGGCCGAAGCCGCCCAGGGGCAGGCTCCCCCCGCACGCGCGCGCCGCAGCGCGGCAAACCAAGCGACGCCAGCGACGCCAGCGACGCCAGCGACGCCAGCGGCGCAGCCGCGGGAGGTAGCGCGATGATTCTGCTGCTCGATAACTACGACAGCTTCACCTACAACCTCTACCAGTATCTCGCCGAGCTTGGCGCGCAGGTTGAGGTCTATCGCAACGACGCGCTCAGCGTGGCGCAGGCGGAGGCGCTGGCTCCGTCGCATATCGTCATCTCACCTGGCCCCTGCACACCGCGCGAGGCGGGCGTCTCGAACGCGATCATCCGCGCGCTTGGGCCATATACCCCGCTGCTGGGCGTCTGCCTGGGACATCAGTGCATCGGCGAGGTGTTTGGCGGGCATGTCATCCGCGCGCCAGAGCCAGTCCACGGCAAGACGACGCTGATTCAGCATGCGGGCGCAGGCGTGCTACGTGGGCTGCCGCAGCCCTTCGCGGCGATTCGCTACCACAGCCTGATCGTCGAGCGCGCGACGCTGCCCGCCGCGCTGGAGATTACCGCTGAGACGGCGGACGGCCTCATCATGGGCCTGCGCCACCGTGTGTATCCGATTCACGGCGTGCAGTTCCATCCGGAGTCCATCATGACGCCCAGCGGCAAAGACCTGCTGCGCACCTTTCTTGACGCTGGCGTGGCCAGCGTTCCCACGCTCCTCGCGGGCGAGCCATACCGCGCCCCCGCATCTACGATTCGGCAGGAGGTACGGCTGTGATACTGTTTCGCTACTCTGACCCCATCTGCGAGCGCTACCCGCAGGTCATCGGCGGGGTGATGCTCGCGCGGGGCATGCGCAATGGGCCCACACCGGAGCCGCTGCTCGCCGCATATCAGACCGAGCAGCAGGCGACCGTGCGGCGGATTGGCGACACCCCACTCAGCCAGATCGAGGCGCTGGCGGCGTGGCGCGGCGTCTTTCGCGGCTTCGGCGTGGACCCCACGCAGTATCGCAGCGCCGCCGAGGCGCTTGCACGTCGGCTGACCAAGAAGGGCGACATCCCCAGCATCAATGCGCTGGTGGACCTGGGCAACCTCGTGAGCATCCGCTATGCGCTGCCTGTGGCCCTGTTTGATCTGCGGGCCATCAAAGGAACCGTCACTGTGCGCTTTGCTGAGGGGTCCGAGCGCTACACGACGCTGGGCGAGAACGAGGTGGAGCATCCTGCGCCCGGCGAGGTCGTCTTCACTGATGAAACCGGGCTGGTGATCGCGCGGCGCTGGTGCTGGCGACAGAGCGAGACCAGCGCCGTCCAGGAGGACACCACCGACGCGCTGATCACCGTCGAGGCGCATCACACGGGAGGCCGCGCCGCCGTCGAGGCTGCGCTGCGCGATCTGCATGAACTGCTCGGCGCGCATGCTGGCGCCAGCTTGACCTCGGCGATTCTGGACGCCGCGCATCCTGAGTTTTCGGTTGAGTCGTGACGCGCTCGTGACAAGACGAGTCTGAAAGCGGAGATTGACGGATGATACGTGAGGCGATTACGAGCCTCGTGGCGGGCCACTCACTGAGTGAGGCCGAGGCCACGGCGGCGATGGATGAGATCATGACGGGCGTCGCCACCTCCGCGCAGATGGGCGCCTTCCTCGTGGCGCTACGACTGAAGGGCGAGACGGTAGACGAGGTGACAGGCATGGCGCGCGGCATGCGCAGCGCAGGCGTGCACGTGCCGCTGCCCTCGCAGACGCGCGCCGTGGATACCTGCGGCACCGGCGGCGATGGCGCCGATACCTTCAATGTCTCGACGGCGGCGGGGCTGCTGGTGGCATCGCTGGGGCAGCCGGTGGCCAAGCACGGTAACCGCGCCGCGTCGAGCCGCTGCGGCAGCGCCGATGTGTTGGAGGCGCTCGGCGTGAAGCTCGATCTGGGGCCAGAGGCGGTCGCGCAGTGCATCGAGCGGACGGGATTCGGCTTCATGTTCGCGCCGACATACCACCCCGCGATGCGCCATGTTGGCCCGACGCGCCGCGAGATCGGCGTGCGCACGGTCTTCAATATCCTCGGCCCGCTGACCAATCCCGCCGGGGCGCAGTATCAGTGTCTGGGCGTGGCCGACGCGACACTGGCCCCGCTGATGGCGCAGGCGCTGCTACGGCTCGGTTGCGAGCGGGCGCTGGTCATTCACGGCATGGACGGCGTGGACGAGCTGAGCCTGAGCGGGCCAACGCTGGTGGCGGAGGTGCGTGGCGCGAGCGGCGAAGTGGTCGAATATCAGGTGACGCCGGAGAGCGTTGGCTTGCCAGAGCGCTCGCGCGAAGAGGTGCGCGGCGGCGACGCGCAGTATAACGCCGCGCTGCTGCGTCGCATCCTGGGCGGCGAGCAGACCGGTGGCGCGGCGGATATGGTGGCGCTGAACGCGGGCGCTACGCTCTATGTGGCGGGCCGCGCCGCCAGCATCGCCGACGGTGTGCGTCAATCGCAGGATGCGCTGCGGGTGGGGCGCGCCATCCCCACGCTCGACGCGCTCGTCGCGACCTCGCAGCGACTGGCGGCGACGGTCGCCTGACATCGCCTAACGTGAACCGTTTCGTCGCCTGGGACAAGGGAGATCACCGATGACCGCGCCGGACGCAAGCCTGCCGACCTCGCGCTACTTTCGCCTCGAACAACTGGGCGAGGGTCTCTTCTTCGCCATCGCCACGCCGGGAAGCGGTTCGATGGGCAACGCCGGCATCCTCGATCTGGGCGCTGAGACGCTGATCTTCGACACGATGCTGACGGCAGCGGCGGCGCGTGACCTGCGCGCGGCGGCGGAGCGGCTGACCGGGCGAGCGCCGCGCTACGTAGTAAATAGCCACTTCCACGGCGACCATACCATCGGCAATATCGTCTTCGACGACGCGACCATCATCGCGACGGCGCCGACTGCGGCGCTCCTTACGAACGAGAACGACCAGTTCTTGCGCGAGTTGCGTGAGCATGGAGCTGAACTGGACGCGCAGGCCCGCGCCGAGGCTGCCGCCGCCAGCGATCCCACCGTGCGCCGCGACATCGAGGAGCAGAGTGACGACTTCGCCGCGCTGGCGCGTGAGGCCCACACGACGCGCTCGCGCCAGCCCAACATCACCTTCGAGTCGCGGCTGAGCATTCATGGCGGGCGCCGTGAAGCGCAGTTGATCTCCTGGGGCGGCGGACATACGACGAGCGACGCCGTGCTCTACCTGCCAACTGAGCGCATTTTGTTCAGTGGCGACCTGATCTTCTACCGCTGCCATGCTTCGATCACCTCCGGCGATCCTGCCGAGTGGCTGCGCATCCTGGGGGAGATGGCGCGGCTCGACATTGCCACGCTGGCGCCGGGGCATGGCGCCAGCGCATCGCAGGTGGCCATCGCCGAGCAGCGCGCCTATCTGGAAGCGCTGCTGGGGCTGGCGCTGCAAGCAGTGGAGGCAGGCAAGACGGCGGAGGAGGCCGCCAAAACGCCCATCCCAGCGGCGTATCGCGACTATGGCTTCGCGAGTGGCTTCGCACAGACCATCCAGGCGCTGACGACGTACCAGCGCGCCCGCACAGACGCGGCGGCGGAAGGGGCGCGGCTGTGAAAGGTTGGCGAACGAGGAGTGGTCGTTGGCGTCGCGCCAGACCTCACCCCCAGCCCCTCTCCTGCGAGGAGAGGGGAGCAGGCGCCATTTTCCCCCTCTCCCCGTGGGAGCGGGGGCCAGGGGGTGAGGTCGCGCCTGGCGCCACTACCAACACCTCAGGCGGACGTGTTATTACTCGCCAGACCACCACAGTATAAGGCGTATCAGACGTGAGCGAATCATCGGAGACATTTCTGGAGCGCATCGTCGCCGCTACGCGCGCAGAGCTTGCTGAGCGCCAGGCGCGCGTCTCGCTGGAGGAGATGCGCGCCCGCGCGGCTGAAGCGCCTGCTCCGCGCGACTTCGCGGCGGCGCTATGTCCGCTGCCCGGCGCCCCCGCCCGGCTGATCGCCGAGGTGAAGCGCGCCTCGCCCTCGAAGGGCCTGCTCGCTGCGCAGTTCGATCCGGTGGCGCAGGCGACGGCCTACGCGGCGGGCGGCGCGGCGGCCATCAGCGTGCTGACCGAGCCGCGCTACTTCCTCGGCGCGCTGGAGCATCTGAGCGCCGTGCGCGCGGCTGTGACTATCCCCGTCCTGCGCAAAGACTTCCTGCTCGATCCCTATCAGGTCTACGAGGCGCGGTCCGCTGGAGCCGACGCCGCGCTGCTGATTCTGGCGCTGCTCGACGATGCGCTGGCGGCTGATCTGCTCGGCCTGATTCGCACGCTGGGGATGGAGGCGCTGGTGGAGGCGCATAACACCGCCGAAGCGCAGCGCGCCGTGCGCCTGGGAGCCAGTGTCATCGGCGTGAATGCCCGCGACCTGCGTACCTTCGCGGTGGATACGGCCATCGTGCGCCATCTGCGCCCGCTCGTTCCCGCTGACCGCCTCTTCGTCGCCGAGAGCGGCGTGAGTGATTGGCGCGACGTGGCGCAGGCGCGCGCCTGGGGCGCAGACGCCGTCTTGGTGGGCGAGGCGCTGATGCGCTCGGCTGACCCGAAGGCGCGCACGCGCGAGTTGGCGACGGCTCCCGGCGGCGCGACGGCGGCGCTCTTTGGCGGCGCGGGCCAGCCCTTCGTCAAGATCTGTGGGCTGGCGAGGGTCGAGCAGGCGCAGACCGCTGCGCGCTTCGGCGCCGACGCCTTTGGGCTGGTCTTCGCGCCGATGGCCCCCGACCACCGCCGCGTCTCGGTTGAGCAGGCTGCGCGCATCGTCGCAGGCCTTGACGCAGGCGCAGGCGAGGCATTGCCCGTAGGAGTCTTCGTCAATCCGGACGTGCGGCAGGTGGCCGAGATTGCGAAGCGCGTCGGCCTGCGCGCGATCCAGCTGAGTGGCGACGAGTCGGCGCAACAGTGCGCCGAGGTGGCGGAAGCGACCCATCTGCCTGTCATCAAAGCTGCACGGCTGCGCGATGAGGCCGACCTGGCCACGCTCGACGACTACATCCACGCAGGCGCGACGCTGCTGCTCGACACCCCCGCGCGTGGCCTCTACGGCGGCGCAGGCGAGACAGGCGATTGGTCGCTGGCGCGGCGTGTGGCCGAGCAGTGGCCCATCATCCTGGCGGGCGGGCTGACCCCCGCAAACGTGGCCGAGGCCGTCGCAACCATCGCCCCGCGCGGCGTGGATGTCAGCAGCGGCGTCGAGACGGACCGCGCCAAGGACAGCGAGAAGATACGAGCGTTCATCGAACAGGCGCGGGCTGCGGAGTGGCCAGAGTCGCGGCCATGAATGGCCGACGCACGGCGCGGATGGGCATAAATGCCCTGAATGCACGCCGCTAGCAGCGCAAAAATGGCCTTCAGGCCGCTGCCTGCGTGCTCCGGCCTTTCAAGGCCGAGAGCATAGAAACCGCCAAGTAGAAAGCGAACCTCTCATGAGCCAGCAGACAGATGCGCCAGCCAGCGCGACCTACCAGCACGCGATCTATCCCGACGCGCGCGGACGCTTTGGTGAGTTTGGCGGGCGCTTCGTGCCAGAGAGCCTGATGTCAGCGCTCGACGAGCTTGAGCGCGAGTTCAACCGAGCGCTGAAGGACGATGCGTTCCTGACCGAGCTACGCTTGCAGGAGCGCACGTACTCTGGGCGCCCCACGCCGCTCTACTTCGCACCGCGGCTCTCGCAGCGGGTTGGCGCGCGAGTCTACCTCAAACGCGAAGACCTGGCGCACACGGGCGCCCACAAGATCAACAACGCGCTCGGTCAGGGGCTGCTGGCGCAGCGGATGGGCAAGCGCCGCGTGATCGCCGAGACGGGCGCGGGCCAGCATGGCGTAGCCACGGCGACCATTGCCGCCAAGCTCGGCATGCAGTGCGTCGTCTACATGGGCGAGGAGGATATCCGCCGCCAGTCGCTGAATGTCTTTCGCATGAAGCTGCTTGGCGCCGAGGTGCGCCCCGTCTCCAGCGGCAGCCGCACGCTGAAAGACGCCACCAACGAGGCCATGCGCGACTGGGTGACAAACGTGGCCAACACCTTCTATATCATCGGCTCGGCTGTCGGACCGCATCCTTATCCGCAGATGGTGCGCGCCTTCCAGTCGGTGATTGGCCAGGAGGCGCGAGCGCAGATTCAGGAGGCCGAGGGACGCCTCCCCGATCTGATAATCGCCTGTGTCGGCGGCGGCAGCAACGCTATCGGCATCTTCTATCCCTTCGCGGGCGACGCGAGCGTGCGGTTGGTCGGCGTCGAGGCGGGCGGCGATGGCGTGACGACGGGGCGCCACAGCGCGACACTGGTGGCGGGCCGACCCGGCGTGCTGCACGGCGCGATGAGCTATCTGCTGCAAGACGACGATGGCCAGGTGATCGAAACGCACAGCATCTCGGCTGGGCTGGACTATCCCGGCGTCGGGCCAGAGCATAGCTACCTCAAGGCGACGGGCCGCGCGACCTACGCATCCGCCGACGACGCGGCGGCGCTGCGCGCATTCCAGACGCTCTGCGCCGACGAGGGCATCATCCCGGCGCTGGAGTCGTCGCATGCGGTGGCGCACCTGCTGGCGCTGGGCGAGCGTGGCGACCTGCGCGACGATCAGGTCGTCATCGTCAACCTCTCCGGGCGTGGCGACAAAGACATCAACACCGTCGCCGATGCGCTGGGCGTCTCGCTCACGTAACTGCCGGAGTGGCGGATGGGGTACGATGCCCTATATGGCGTCTCGATCATCTTTGGCTGGAGGGAATACATGGCGGAGCAGCAGACGGACGTGGCGACGGGCGCGCTCGATGCGGCGCTGGCTGAGCGGACGAGCGCGGCGCTGGCGCGCTGGCGTGTCCCAGGCGCAGCGGTTGGCGTGCTGGCGGATGGCAAGCGGCAGGAGCAGGGCTTCGGCGTTGTCAGCCTGGAGACGGGCTATCCTGTGCGCCCCGATACGCTCTTCCAGATTGGCAGCATCACCAAGCTCTTCACGGCGACGCTGGCGATGCTGCTGGTGGAGGAGGGCAAGTTGGCGCTCGACACGCCCATCATCGCCTATCTGCCAGACCTCAAGCTGGCGGACGCCGACGCCCAGACGCGCCTCACCTTGCGCATGCTGCTCTCGCACAGCGGCGGCTTCAATGGCGACCACTTCGCGGACTTCGGCATGGGCGACGATGCGCTTAGCGCCTACGTCGCGAGCCTGCATACGCTGGAGCAGCAGACGCCTGCTGGCGAGGTCTGGTCCTACAACAACGCGGGTTTCTGCACTGCGGGGGCCATCATCGCGCAGGTGACGGGCATGCCATATGAGCGGGCCGTGCGTGAGCGCATCTTCGCGCCGCTGGGGATGACGCGCTCGTTCTTCTTCGCCCACGAAGCCATCGCCTATCCTAACGCGGTTGGCCACACCCAACAGACACCCGGCGGCGACGAGCACGAGGTGGCGCGGCTCTATCCGTTGCCGCGCTCAGTCAACGCGGCAGGCGCGATCATCTCGACGGTGGATGACCTGCTGACCTTCGCGCAGTTCCAGCTTGACGGCGGCGTGACGCGCGAGGGCCAGCGCCTGCTCTCTCAGGAGACGATCCACGCGATGTGGCAGCCGCAGATCAAGGCGGCCAACTTCGCTGAGTCCTACGGAATCGGCTGGGAGCTGCACACGTGGGACGGCGTGCGCGTGATCGGCCATGGCGGCTCGACCAACGGCTTCAATGCGCGCCTGACGATCATTCCTGAGCGGCGCTATGCCATCGCCATCCTCACCAATAGCGGGCGCGGCTCGGCGCTGTATGAGGAGGTCGTCGCAGCGGACCTGAAGGCGCGCCTGGGGCTGGAGGAGCCGAAGCCGCAGCCGATCAGCCTGACGCCTGAGGCGCTGGCGGCCCTCGCGGGAGTGTATAAGCGGCCAGATGGTGTCATCACGCTGACGGCGACCAGCGACGGACTGCGCCGCGAGGTGAAGGCAGTTGATCTGCTCAACAATAAAGAGGAAAGCTATCCGCCCGACGATCTGCGCCCCATCAGCGCGCTCGAATTCATCGTCGTGACGCCGGGCGAGAACCTCGATTCGCGGCTCGACTTCCTGCCTGGCGATGATGGGCGCCCGCGCTTCGTGCGCATGGGTGGTCGCCTCGCCGCGCGCGTGGAGTGACCTCACCCCCAGCCCCTCTCCCACCAGGAGAGGGGAGCATCGGATAGCAGCAGGAGAGTGGATGGCATGGCAGAGACAACGACCTCATCGGCGCCGATTGCGGCAGCCTTCGCCCGTGCGCGCGCCGAGCGGCGTGTCGCGCTGATTCCCTATGTGATGGCGGGCTATCCCGACGAGGCGAGCAGCGAGGCCATCGCCGTCGCGTTGGGCCAGGCAGGCGCCGATGTGATCGAGTTAGGCGTGCCATTCACCGACCCGCTGGCCGATGGCGCGACCATCCAGCACGCCAGCCAGCGCGCGCTGGAGCAGGGGATGTCGGCGCGGCGGGCGCTGGCGCTCGCGGGGCGCATCCACGCCCAGATCGCAACACCGCTCGTGCTGATGGGCTACTACAATCCGATCCTCAACATTGGCCTGGAGCGCTTCTGCGCGGACGCCGCCAGCGCAGGCGTGGCCGGGCTGATCGTTCCCGATCTACCGCCGGAAGAGTCGGAGCCGCTGCGCAGCGCCGCCGCCACGCACAACATCGAGCTGATCTTCCTCGTTACGCCGACAAGCCCCGATACGCGCATCGCCCAGGTCGCACAGGTCGCGCAGGCGGCCAGCAAGACGGGTGGCGGCTTCATCTACTGCGTCTCGCTCAGCGGCGTGACGGGCGCGCGCGACCAACTGCCCGACACGCTGCCCGCCTTCATCGCGCGGGTGCGGGCGCAGATCAGCCTGCCGCTGGCGATCGGTTTCAGCGTCTCGAAGCCCGCGCATATTGCCCAGATCGGCCAGATTGCCGATGGCGCGGTGGTCGCCAGCGCGCTCATCAACGCTGTGGACGCCGCCACGCCTGCCGAGCGCGTCGCCACGGCGGTCAGCTTCCTACGCGGCCTCCAGTCCAGCGCAGGCCTGGAGTAGAGAGGCGCATCAGCGTATGTACCGCACAGTGATGAGATATACTGCTCCCCAGATCAGTGAGCACATCACAGGAGGCTCCATATGGCTACGTCGAGTGAGCAACTCCATGCCTTGATAGATCGCCTCTCGTCCGAGGAACAAGCGCGCCTGTTGCGCTATGCGGAGGAGTTGGCGCAAGCGCGTCCACTGCCACGTTCTCTCCTGCCCCCCGGTTCGCCGCCCGATGCTCTCTTGCGGCGAACCGTCGCTCCAGAGGTAGCTGAGGCGCTACAACGCGCTGCGGACGAGTGTGAACAGGTCTCAGCTGATGAGTGGCAATGAACCACCGAAGCTCGCGCAGAGCGGATCATACTGCTTGGACACGAGCATCATCATCCTGTGAGCAATGGTAGCCCCGCATGAGCGACTACAGCATCCCCGACTACTTCGCGGAGTTCGTCGCCGATTACTGGGGCGCTGAGGGCGCGGCATGGCTGGTGGCGCTGCCCGCGCTGCTGGCGGAGTACAGCCGCCTCTGGGGCCTCACGCCGCTCCCGCCCTTCGCCGGGCTAACCTACAACTACGTCACGCCAGTGACGCGCAGCGATGGCTCGCCAGCCGTGCTGAAGGCAGGCATACCCGGCGACGAGTTTCGCGCCAGCATCGTCTTCCTGCGTCTCTGCGAGGGGCATGGCGCCGTGCGCCTGCTGGAGTCCGACGCCGAGCGCTGCGTCATGCTGATGGAGCAGGCCTTCCCCGGCGCGCCACTCGCGCGGCTGGCGGATGACGACGCCGCCACCGCCATCGGCGCGGACGTGATGCGCGAGTTCTGGCGTCCGGCGCCGCCCGCGCATCCCTTCCCGACGGTCGCGGATTGGTTCGAGGCCTTTACGCATGTGCGCGCGAAGTATAACGGCGCATCTGGCCCGCTGCCCGAGGCGACGCTGGCGCATGCGGAGGCGCTCGTGCGCGATCTACTGGCCTCCGCGCCCGCTGAGCGGCTGATGCACGGCGACCTGCATCATGACAACATCGTCTCGGCGCAGCGTGAGCCGTGGCTGGTGATAGATGCTAAGGGGTTGGTGGGCGACCCTGGCTACGAGACCGGACCATTCATCAACAATCCCTACGGGCGCATGGAGATGTGGGCTGACCCCGCGCGCAACTTCGCCCGCCGCGCCGATATCCTCGCCGAGCGGCTGAGCTATCCACGCGCGCGCATCCTCGCGTGGGGCTTCACACAGGCGGTTCTCTCGGCGGCCTGGCATGTCGAGGACGACAGCGACCGCTTTGCGCCAGCCATCGCCCGCGCCGAGGTTCTGGCGACGCTGCTGTGAGGATGACGTTGACAATGAGGGAACGGTGATGACGCCGATCAGCGACGACGACCTGGACCCGTACGCCATCCTCGATGCGCTAGGTAGCTCAGGCGCGGTAATGATAGAGCGCGCTCAGGGCGGCTCAGACACAGCGATCTGGCGCGTGGAGCGGGCTGGCGGGCAGGTCTGCGCGCTGCGGGTCTTCCGCGAAGGCGAGGATGCGGACTGCGAGCGCGAGCGGGTAGTGATGGAGGCGGCCAGCGCTGCTGGATTGCCCGTGCCAGCGGTTCACGCGGCGGGAAGCTGGCGCGGGCGGCCAGTGTTGCTGCTGACCTGGCTGCCCGGTTGGCCTGTCGCCGAGGAGCTACGGCGGCGTCCCTGGCGCGCCCGGCGGCTGGGTGTCATCTTTGGCGAGATGCAGGCAAGGGTTCACGCGATTGCCGCCCCAGCATCGCTCGCCGCGCATCCAGACGCCTGGATTGACTGGTTGGGATCAGATGAGCCTGCGCTGGCCGAGCGGCTGCGCGCCAGCGCGTATCTCAGCGGCGCGCTGCTGCACCTCGATTACCACCCAATGAACGTGCTGACGGATGGCGAGCGCATCACGGGCGTGCTCGACTGGCGCAACGCCGCCGCTGGCGAGCCGCGCGCCGACGCCGCGCGCACGTTCGCCATTCTGCGGGTAGACGCCGCGATGCGCGCCTCGCCGCTGGCGCGCGTGGTTCTGTGGCGCTTCGAGCAGGGATGGCGTGCAGGCTATCAGCGGCAGGCTGGCCCACTCCACGCGATGGCCCCCTTCTATGCCTGGGCTGGCGCCACCATGCTGCGTGACCTCGCCGCCAAGCGCTCACCCGCCGACCTCGCGCGCATCCACCGCTGGACGAATCGCTGGCTGGCGCGCTTGTGAGCGCGGAAGGCGGCCAGGCGTACTACTATTGTCTGAACACTGCGGCTAGCGCTGCGCCCCCAATGCGCTGATGGAGCGACCAGGATGCGACGTCTGCTCGAACGCTTCTCACGGCTGCTCATCATCTGTGTGCTGGGACTTGGCGCGCTGCTGGCGCTCGCGCTGGTGGTAGGCCTCGTCGCGCTGATCGTCGTGGCGCTCGGCGGCGCACATCACTGACGCGCCCGCGTGTCCTCATCCGCGCATCGCGCTCAGCTCGCCGCTGTTGTA
>JAICSR010000296.1 GCA_025936795.1 Ktedonobacterales bacterium
CTGGCGATCTTCGTCGCGCACGATAGCGCGGATGTCTGGTCACATCCGGAGTTCTTCTCGCTGGACTCTGCAGGGCAGCCAACCGAGGTCGCTGGCGTGCCACCGGACTATTTCAGCGCGACGGGGCAGCGCTGGGGCAATCCACTCTACCGCTGGGATGTCTTGCGGGAGACGGGCTATCAGTGGTGGATAGACCGCGTGCGGCAGGCGCTGCGCATCTACGACATCATCCGGCTCGATCACTTCCGCGGCTTCGAGGCGTATTGGGCGACCCCTGCCAGCGCCGAGACCGCCGAGCACGGCGAGTGGCTGCCGGGGCCAGGCGCAGCGCTCTTCACGGCGATCCGTACGGCGCTGGGCGAGGCGCCGTTCATCGCGGAGGACCTTGGCATCATCACGCCTGAGGTGCGCGCGTTGCAACACGCGCTGGGGTTTCCGGGGATGCGTGTGCTGCAGTTCGCCTTCAGCGACACGCCAGAGAATCATGACCTGCCGCACAACTACATCCCCGATGCGGTGGTCTACACTGGCACCCACGACAACGACACCACGCGCGGCTGGTTCAGCGCACGCGCCGAGCAGGAGCGCGCGTTTGCGCTGGAGTATCTCGACTGCGCGCCAGAAGATGTCGTCGCGGCGATGATCCGGCTGGCGTATGGCTCGGTCGCGCGGCTGGCGCTCGTACCGCTGCAAGACGCGCTGGACCTGGGCAGCGAGGCGCGCATGAACTTCCCCTCGCGTCCCGATGGCAACTGGGAATGGCGTGTGAGCGCCGATGCGCTGACAGATGAGCGCGCCGCCTGGCTCAAGCGCCTCGCCACGCTCTATGGACGCTACGCGACGCCGGGCGCATAGGTTAGCGTCATGGCGCCATTGGTGAAGCTAACGCCCGTTACGACCAGCGATTGGCCGACCCCAAGCGAGATGCGGCTCGACTGACGAAGCTGCTGGTTGATCTGGTCGCGCAGGCTATCGAGCATCGAGGGCGGCAGCGCGATGCCCGCGACCGAGGCGCGCAGCACGCGAATCGCCAGCGTGTTGTGGCTGACAAAAGGCTGGATGACGATGATCACATCACTCCCCGACTCAATCGTGCCTTGCAGCGCGCCGGAGACGACAATCAGCCCGTTCGCCTGAATGTGGGCGCGCGGCTGCACCAGCGCGACGGCGCCTGCTCCCAGGCTGGACCCCAGATTGGAGCCGAGCGACTGCGTGAGCAGCGTATCAGTCAGCGTGACGGTCAGCGCCGCGCCGCTCGTCTGCGCGGGCGCGCTGGGAGCGCGGGCGGGCGCCAGCAACACCAGCGCCACCATCGTCGCCAGCACGCAGCCCACGACGAATCCCAGCGCGCCCCAGAGTGGGCCGCGCCCAGCGCGAGGAATCGCTGGCCGTCGCGGTGGCCTCACCGTCGTCGGCGCATTGAAGGGCGTATTGTACGGCGACCGGGCGGGGCGCGGCGTCGGGCGCGGCGTCGGGCGCGGCGTCATGGGCTGAGTCACATCATCAGGGGTCATGCACATATCCTTTCGCCGCAGCGCCAGAGCTATCTCAGCCCAACCAGCCAGCGCAAGCGCTGGCTGCGCGCTTCCTCACGCCCACACCGCGCCGATCAGGCGCGCCGCTCTCGTTTCGCATATCGTTTCGCGTTCACCTGGCCTGCATCTGGAACTCGCATGCGTTGTACCACAGCGCGCGGTCTAGCCCAGGACCAGCCCACTGCGCCCTCCTCGCCGTGTTATTGTGCGCATTGCACAAATGATCAGCCAGGTCACTGGAGGTTTTGCCTCTGTTCCAGACCATCCAGGCGCGCTACACTACGCAAGAAGGCGTGGTGCGAAGCACAGCGATGTGCAGCATGCCACATGGTTCGCAGGCGAGAGCGCCGACGCTCTACGATGCGCGCGACAGTCGTTGTTCCCGCATGACGAATGAGGCCCCCTGGCGCACGTCAGGGCGAGCGACTCCGAGAGCGAAAGCAGGGTAGTATGGCTAAGACACCCGAAGAGGTGGTGCGGTTCGCCAGAGAGCATGGCGTCCGCATGGTAGATGTGAAGTTTACCGATGTCCCTGGGACCTGGCAGCACTTTAGCGTCCCAATGAGCGCGTTCGGCCTCTCTGCATTCTCCGAAGGCATCGGCTTCGACGGCTCCAGCATTCGCGGTTTCCAGGCGATCAACGAGAGCGACATGCTGCTGATGCCCGACCCCGCGACCGCTATGCTCGATCCATTCACCGCCGTCCCCACCCTCAGCCTCATCTGCAATGTCGCCCAGCCCGGCAGCTTTGAATCCTACAGCCGCGACCCACGCTTCATCGCGCGCAAAGCTGAGAGCTATCTGAAGTCCACTGGCATCGCTGATACCGCCTACTTTGGCCCCGAAGCCGAGTTCTTCGTCTTTGACGAGGTGCGCTACCGCTCGACCACAAACGAGCAATCCGTGTTCGTGGACAGCGACGAGGCCCACTGGAACACCGGGCGCGTTGGCACAGCGGACAGCCCGAATCTGGGGCATCGCATGCGCCCGAAGGAAGGCTACTTCCCGGTCGCGCCCAGCGATACGCTGCAAGACCTGCGCGCGGAGATGGCGCTGGTGATGGAGGACTGTGGCATCGCTGTCGAGGCGCAGCATCACGAGGTCGCCGCTGGTGGCCAGTGCGAGATTGACATGCGCTTCGATACGCTGCTGACGATGGCCGACCGGCTGCTACTCTACAAGTACATCGTCAAGAATGTGGCGCGGCGCGCTGGCAAATCGGCGACCTTCATGCCGAAGCCGATCTTTGGCGACAATGGCTCCGGCATGCACGTCCACGTCAGCCTGTGGAAGAACGAGCAGCCGCTCTTCGCCGACGAAGATGGCTATGCAGGCATCTCGGAGATGGCGCGCATGTTCATCGGTGGGCTGCTCACGCACGCGCCCTCGATCCTCGCCTTCGCCGCGCCCGGCACGAACAGCTATCGCCGCCTGGTGCCTGGCTACGAGGCGCCCGTCAACCTCGTCTACTCGCAGCGCAATCGCTCCGCCGCCGTGCGCATCCCGATGTATTCGGAGAATCCCAAGGCGAAGCGCGTCGAGTTCCGCCCGCCCGACCCGACGGCGAACCCCTATCTCACCTTCGCCTCGATCTTGCAGGCTGGCCTGGATGGCATCAAGCGTGGCATCCTGCCAGAGGAGCATGGCTACGGCCCGCTTGACCGCAATATCTACGAGATGTGCGCCGCCGAGAAGACCGAGATTCGCTCGGTGCCTGGCTCGCTCGATGAGTCACTCAGCGCGCTGGAGACCGACCACGAGTATCTGCTGGCGGGCGATGTCTTCACCAGCGACCTGCTCGTGAAGTATATCGAGATGAAGCGCGAGCAATCGGCTGAGGTGCGTCTGCGCCCGACGCCGCTGGAGTTTGCGCTCTACTACGACGCCTAGCATCCGCTGAGGCTCGCGTCCCCAAGCGCTGCGCCCGCCATACCCCAGGCTCTGCTGTGGTATGGCGGGCGCCAACGTCTCCAATCCATCGGCGAGCGGAGGGCTGCTCTGTCACGAGGACGGCGTCACGGTCGCACAACTGTGAGCAGCCTCACAAAAGTGAGCGCTGCTACGCAAATAGGCTTGTCATGCCGCCTGGTTTGGTGTATTCTTGCGACGTATTTCACAGGCGTACTGCTTGCACGCGATGGCAGTCGGCCATGGTGGACACGACGCATCGCGTGTCGAGCGCACGACGGCTCCCCGGTCGCCAGGCGCTCAAAAGTCAGGGCAGAGGGCGCTGGGCCGCAATCCAGACTGCGGGCGGCAAGCGCATGAGGAGGCCACACCAGCCATGTACGAGGACAAAACGCTGCGATGCCGCGAATGCGGCCAGGACTTCGTGTTCAGTGCGGGCGAGCAGGAGTTCTATCAGTTGAAGGGGCTGCTGAACGAGCCGGGACGCTGCCCGGACTGCCGCGCCGCGCGCCGAGCCGCGATGGCGTCGGCCCGCGCGAGCGGCGAGCGGGCGCCGCGCGAGATGTTCAAGACGGTCTGCGCCGAGTGTGGCGGCGAGGCTGAAGTTCCCTTTGTCCCCAAGACTGACAAGCCAGTCTACTGCAGCTCGTGCTTCGAGCGCGTGCGCCGCTAGCGTCTGAAAACGGCTGATACGCACCCGTTGACATCGCTCGGTAGGTTTCCAGACGGCGCTCGCCCATCCATCTCGCCCTCTGCGAGCATGTGGGAGTTCGAGCGCCACGTTCATCCCTCGCTATTCGATCTATCACGCTGTGTCATATCACGGCGCCTCTTGTGCAATATACCCCTTTCCCTCCAGGGGCGCCTCTGTTATAATCGCTCCACCTTTCCGTTTCCGATAGGCGCGCGACTCCAACCAATTCCCGTACGATTCCCTTCGATTCCCGACAAGTTCATGGACGCCCTCGTGTCGCTGCTGAGGTAATCGCCGTGTCCACACATCCACCCGCCCCTCCGACTCCACGCCCACGCATGCGCCCCGCCGTCTCCTGTGTCGCCAGTCGCAGCTGCCGGGCCGCGCTCCCACTCGCGGCGACGCTGCTGGCGCTCGCGCTCATGCTGACCCTGTGGGGCGTGGCGGCAGGGCAGGCGCACGCAGAGGGGGAAGCGTCACAGGGTGGGCCACCGCACGGCCCGCAAGCGGCCATCGGGCGCGCGCCCGGTGGGCGACTGAGTGATCCAGTCGTGCGCGCGGCGGATCTGGCCGTGCCAGCGGTCGTGCGCATCGCGACGCTCTATAGCAGCCACATCACACTCAGCTTCTGCGGCGAGTCGCTGACACTGCCGCACAGCGCCACGGGCTACAGCGAGGGCGTGCTAGGGTCTGGCGCGTTCGTCAGCGCACAGGGCGACATCCTGACGGCTGACCATCTCATCAGCGTGGATCACGACACGCTGGACCAACAGTTGTTCGCCGACCCCGCCGCCGAGGCCGACATCGCCACTGCGCTGAACGCTTCACCTTGCTTTGGCTTTGGCCCGGCCATCGCGGCAGGCGACATCGGCAACGGCTTCCTCCAGGGGACAGGGATTGACTACACGACGACCTTCGACACGCCCATGACCTATGTCTGGCGCGACACCTGGTATAGTGGCTCGCTCGGCGCGCTAAGCGGCGACAGCGCCGACCTGCTCAAGTCGCTGATGAGCGCCCCGCATGACCAGGCCAGCGTCCTGACGACCAGCGACTTTACCCACGACGATCTGGCGGTGTTGC
>JAICSR010000185.1 GCA_025936795.1 Ktedonobacterales bacterium
GAGGAGAGGGGAGCAGGCTCCGTTTCCCCCTCGCCCTGTGGGCGAGGGGGCCAGGGGGTGAGGTGCGCCAGCGCCCACAACCCAAACGGACGTGTCATTACCCGTTTCCCTTGCGCTGCTGTTAGTAGAACGTGCGAGTCGGCGTTTTGGGTGAGACGCTGGCCCATCCTTGACCTTGCCCAAACGCCGCCTCATAATTTCTAATGGCTTCGATTGGTCTCGACTGGCTTCAATTGGCTCGGTGGCGTGCGCGCGACCGCCGAGCGCGACCGCTGAGAGCGACCGCATGCGCGCCGAGTGGGAGCTTGCGCTCCTCTGACCTGGATGGCGACGAATGGCGTTTCAAGACCTGCGTGAGTTCATCGCGTTTCTTGAGCAGCATGGGCAGCTCCAGCGTATCACCGCGCCCGTCTCCGTTGACCTGGAGATCACCGAGATTACTGACCGCGTGAGCAAAGCTGGCGGCCCGGCGCTGCTCTTCGAGAATGTGCGCGGCTACGACATGCCGGTGCTGATCAATATGTTTGGCAGCGAAGAGCGCATGTCGTGGGCGCTCGGCGTGAAGAGTCTGAACGAACTGGGCGACCGCATCAAGCGCTGGCTCGACATCGTGCAGAATCGTCCACCGGAGGGCTTGCTGGAGAAGGCCAGACTTGCCCCCGAGCTGCTGGAGCTGACGCGCATCGGCCCGCACACGGTATCACACGCGCCCTGCCAGGAGGTCGTCATCACCGAGAATCCCTCGTTGGCCAACATTCCCATCCTCAAGTGCTGGCCGCTGGATGGTGGGCGCTATCTCACGCTGACGATGGCGCATACCAAAGACCCAGAGACGGGCAAGCGCAACATCGGCATGTATCGCGTGCAGGTCTACGACGAGCGCACGGTCGGCATGCACTGGCAGATTCACAAGGGCGGCGCCGCCCATTTCCGCGACGCCGAGGCGCAACACCACAAGCGCATGGAGGTCGCCGTGGTCATCGGCGCCGACCCCGCCAGCATCTACTCTGCCAGCGCGCCGCTGCCGCCCGGCGTGGATGAGCTGCTCTTCGCAGGTTTCCTGCGGCATCGGGGCGTGGATGTCGTGCAGTGCAAGACAGTGGATGTCAAAGTGCCAGCGCAGGCCGAGATCGTGCTCGAAGGCTACGTGGATACCGATGAACTGCGCCCGGAGGGGCCATTTGGCGACCACACTGGCCACTACACCCCCGTCGAGCCGTATCCGGTGATGCACATCACCGCCATCACCCACCGCCGCAACCCGATCTACGCGACCACGATTGTCGGCAAGCCGCCGATGGAAGACGCCTATCTTGGCAAGGCGACCGAGCGCTTCTTCCTGCAACTACTGCGGGTCGTGCTGCCGGAGGTGGTGGACATCAACATGCCGGTCGAGGGCGGCTTTCACAACGTCGTGATCGTCTCGATTCGCAAGCGCTATCCCGGTCACGCGAAGAAGGTGATGGCAGGCATTTGGGGCATGATGCTGATGATGCTCTCCAAGTTCATTATCGTGGTGGATGCCGATGTGAACGTGCAGAATCTGCGCGAGGTACTCTTTCGCGTGGGCAATAACGTAGACCCCAAGCGTGATACGCTGTTGGTGGATGGGCCGCTGGATGCGCTCGACCACTCCTCACCCTTTGAGAAATTTGGCTGGAAGATGGGACTGGACGCCACCCGCAAGCTGCCCGAAGAGGGGCATCCGCGCGCGTGGCCGCCCGACATCGAGATGAGCGATGAGATCAAGGCACAGGTGACACAACGATGGGCAGAGTACGGAATTCGTCTCTAGCGGACCGTTTGCGACTGCCCGACTGGCTGCGTGGACGCGAGGGCGACGCCTGGTTCATGCTGGCAGTGCTGATCGTGGGCCTTGTCTCGGTCGTCGGGCTGCAGGGCGTCGCCAATGCGATGAGCGCGCCCGCCACGACTGGCGCCCCGAAGGCGACACCGCGCGCCAACGCAGCGCTGCCGCAGGGCGTCGTCGCCGCGCATGAGCAGATCTTCCGTCTGCCCCAGCAGAATCCCGCGCTGATGACGCCAGCGGTCGACCAGCAAGGGCGCATCTGGGTCGGCGAGATGGCCGAGAACAAGCTGGCCATGCTCGACCCGCGCACCGGCAAAACTCAGGCCTGGACACCGCCCGGTGGGCAATACAACATCATGGAAGAGGTCGTAGACCAGGCTGGGAATATCTGGTTCAGCGAGGAGGCGGCCAACTATGTTGGGCGCTTCGATCCCACGACACAGACGTTCCAAACGTTCCCGCTTGGCAAGGTCAACGGGCAAGACGCCGGGCCAGAGGCGATGGCGCTCGATAGCCAGGGCAACATCTGGTTCACCGAGGTGACGGGCGGCGCGCTCGGTCGGCTCAATCCCACAACTGGCGCCATCACCACCTATCCACTGCCCGCGCCTGCTGGTGGCGGGCCTGCCTACCCCTATGCGCTCGCCATCACGTCCGATGGCGCGGCGTGGTATGGCGACCTGAGCGGCGGCGCCCTCGGCAAAGTGGACCCTGCGACCGGGCAGGTAACTCCATACAGCGCCCCTGATCCGAAAGCGCAAATCTACTCGATGACCGTCGGGCCAGATGGCGCGGTCTGGTTCACAGAGCTGCTCGCCGACAAGATTGGTCGGATTGATCCTCAGAGCGGACAGGTGAGTGAAATCAGCGTTCCCGCAACGCTGGGGAATCCCGCGACACTCTACGATGTCGTCGCGCATGATGGCGCGCTCTGGTTCACCAGCACAGGCGCCAACGCGCTGGTACGCTACGTTCCCGCCACGCAGAAGTTCACGTTCTACCAACTCGCCACGCCGTCGAGCGTGCCGTTTGGCCTGGCGGTCGCGCCCGATGGCGCGCTCTGGTTCACCGCCGATGGCGCGCCCAATTACATCGGCCAGGTGCGCCCATAGACTCCCAGCCCATGCAAAAAACGCCTCCCCACAGTCCATCGAAGGACAGGAGAGGCGTTTCATCCTGAAGCCGATTCGGTCAAGCCCCTCTCCCGCAAAGCGAGTGGGGAGGGGACTGCGCGAGCGGCTAGCGGTAGCGCGTGGGATCGAGCGGGCCGAGCGGGCCAGTGGTGGGCGCGCCGGGTTCCTCGCCATAGTGATCGTAGCGACGCCGTGGCGTGTAGCGCGCAGGAACGCCAAAGCTGCCAGACTGATCTGGCCCGGCGGGCGCGGAGCCATCGGATGGGCGCATCGGTGGCTCTGGCTCGCGATACGGGCGTTCCGGCTCGCGATAGGGCCGCTCTGGGCCACGCGGGCCGCGCCCATACTCCGGGCCGCCATCCATCGGACCGCCTGCCGGGCGGCTGCCGAGTGGGCCAGTCGCGGGGCCACTCATCGGCCCACCAGGGGCGCCACTGGGCGTATCGAGCAGTTCCGAGCGCACGATCACCACTTCGGGTGGCGCGCTAATGCCCAGCTTGACACGCTCGCCTTCGACGGCGAGGACATAGATCGTGATCACTCCGTTGAGGACAATCGCCTCTCCAGCCTTGCGACGTAGAACCAGCATAAAGACGTACCCCTCTTCCTGTCAGGCCTCAACGGCACAGGCCGTGTGCGCCTGGACGGCAATCCCTGCGGGACTCCCCTCCCTCGTCCTCCGTGGGAGTCCCGCCGCCGCGCTGCACCAATGGCTGACCTGCGCCCTCCCTAAGCAGTAGGGGAGGCGGCTGTACGTCTGGCAGGGACGACGCCGTGGCGCGTTGTCATTCGATTTCGCAGTCGCACGAAAATGTGTTGATTGATGACGTGAGTCGTTCACTCGCGCATGACGGTCGGCAGTTGCGCTCAACCAGCGAGCGACCGACGGACAGGCGTAACACGCGCCTGGTGTGCGTCTCGCAGCGTGCTACAGGTTACACGCCCGATGATGTGACACCCTCGGCGCGCTCTGCCACGCATCGTGGCGGCGCCGTGTGATCGCGCTCGTCTCAGTGCGAGCGCCCGCCTCCTCCCCCCGACACGTTGGAACGAACGACCAGGGTTTTCGTTCTCCACGCCAGAGACACAGCCTTCATCCGCTGAGCCTTACAACCTTGCCCGAAGTCAGCGTGTATGGGACAGGGAACTGACTTCAAGGCCACAGGACAGTCGCATGAAACGCAGCGTCATGCTGCCTTCGCTCGCTTGTCTGACGTCGCATGCCAACCGAATCGAAAAGCCCTTACGTATGTGGATACGTAACTCTGGCATAGAGAGTAACGATCCCCTGCGCTTCTTGTCAACAGGAACGAACGATGCCGATTTGCTATCACCCGAATGGGCTATGCGCCTGCTAGGCTCCCTCCTCTCACGCGCCAGCTATACGCCACCTGCACGCCAGCGGAGAGCGCGGCTGGCCGACTGCGCCTGCGGCGCGCGCAGTCAGTTCGCGCAGTCGGTTCGCGTTGTCCGCTAGCGCAGCCGCTCGACGATGTGGTCACGCGCGTTCGCACGATCGGTGGCCTGTGGCTCGCGTCCATTCCGTTGGTCGCGCGTCTCGCGCGCATCGCGGCGGTTGCGGTCCGAGTCGTGGTCGCTGCGCGCTAGCTCCGTGTGGTTGGAGTGATCGCCGCTGACATCGGGCGCAGGCTCGCGTACGATCTTCACCTTGGTGACGCGGCGTCCCTTCGTCCCCAGCACCGTGATCGTCAGATCCTTGTACGTCACGACATCTCCGACCGCTGGAATCTTGTCGAGCTGGGTATAGACGAAGCCGCCGAGCGTGTCGTAGTCCTCCGCAGGGAGATCGGCGTCAATCAGATCGTTCAGCTCATCCACGCTAATCTTCGCATCGACGAGGAACTCCGTCTCGCTGACACGCTCGAAGATTTGCTCTTCCTTGTCGTACTCGTCTTTGATATCGCCGATGATCTCTTCCACCAGGTCCTCGATGGTCACGAGGCCAACGACCGCGCCGTACTCATCCACGACAACCGCCATGTGGACGCGCTGCCGCTGCATCTCGTGTAGCAGGTCGTCGAGGCGCTTCGATTCTGGCACAAAGTAGGCGCTGCGCAGCGGAAGCTGGCGAATCTTCTGCGGCGCCTGGCCGGTCGCCAGCACACGCAGCAGGTCTTTGGCATAGAGCACGCCGATGATGTCATTGATTGTATCGTCGTAGACGGGGATGCGCGAGAAGCCACCCTGCACGATAATCTGGGTCGCCTCGTCAAGCGCATCGTCAGCCTCGACCGTCACCATGTCAATGCGCGGCACCATCACCTCACGCGCAAAGGTGTCGCCCAGGTCGAAGACGTTGTGGATCATCTCGCGCTCTTCTTCTTCGAGCACGCCCTCTTCCTCGCCCACTTCGACCATCAGCCGTAGCTCGTCCTCAGTCAGGAACGGGCCACGTCGGCTCGCGTCAACGCCAAACGCCCGCAACATACCGCTGGTGATGGCGGTCAGCGCGATGACGACATACTTGAGGATTGCGGAGAAGAT
Source organism: Ktedonobacterales bacterium (assembly GCA_025936795.1). Taxonomy (GTDB): domain Bacteria; phylum Chloroflexota; class Ktedonobacteria; order Ktedonobacterales; family JADMIN01; genus JAKAIY01. Next base: position 5,449 of record JAICSR010000185.1, read on the forward strand.
TTCGACGGGCCGCAGGAGGAACCGCGCCACAACTTCCGGATTCTGCACCGCCGCCGTCTTCGGCGTGATCTCACAGAAGATCAGCACGACGATCGAGAGCGCGACGGTCGAGATGACTTCCGAGAACGAGAAATCAACATCCACCGCGATGATCGTCGCCAGGGTCGAGGCGGTGATGACCGAGAGATTGCTGACGACCAGAATCGTCGAGAGGAAGGTATCGGGATGCTCCAGAATGCGACGGATGCGCTGTGCCTTCACGTCGCCTTCTTCGGCAAGGTTGCGCATGCGAATGTGGCTGATGGAGGTGAGCGCGGTCTCAGCCGCCGCAGACCCCGCCGCGACGACTAACGCGACGATCAGGCCGATTATCAGCGCCCAGTCATGGCCGGTGAAGCTATGCTGCGGAGCGGCCATCCAGAGACTGAGCGCGCCTATACTACCACTACTACCACTGTCCACTGCCGTAAACCTACTCCCTCTTGCCTTCAGGCGTCAGCGCGTCGCCAGCCTCACTGGCGCCCGTCGTGGCCTGAGCATCTGTCGCGGTGGATGGCGGAGGTGTATCCGCCGCCTGCCCTTGTGACAGCACACGCCGGGCCACCCGCGCGGGCGCCCCGACGACGAGCGCGCCCGCTGGCACATCGCGCGTGACCACTGCTCCCGCAGCCGTGCTGGCGTCATCGCCAACGGTGATCGGCGCGCGCAGCAATGTGTCGCAGCCCAGAAACACCCGCTCGCCGATGGTCGTGCGATGCTTGTTCTTGCCGTCATAATTCATACTAATCGTGCCAGCGCCGACATTGGTATCGGCGCCAACGCTGGCGTCACCCATATAGCTGAAGTGGTGCATCTGCACGCGCTCACCGATGACGCTATTCTTGACCTCGGCGAAGTTGCCCAGATTGGCGCCAGACAGCAGGTGCGCTCCGGGGCGCAGGTGACTCAACGGGCCGATGCGCGACCCTGACTCCATCGTCGCCTCCTCCACCCAGGAGGCCTGGACCTGGCAGCCATCGCCGATCTGGCTTTCGCGGATGACGCTGGCCGGGCCAATGTCGCAGCCCTCGCCAATCGCCGTCGTTCCCAGCAGATGGCAGCCTGGCCGGATGATCGTATCCTGGCCGACGCGCACGCCTGCGTGCAGGTAGGTCGTGGCAGGGTCCTCGACGGTGACGCCGCCCAGCATCAGATCGCGCAGCAGCCGCTCGCGCAGGATGCGTTCGGCCTCCGCCAGCGCGACGCGGTCGTTGACGCCCATCGTCTCGGCCAGCGCGACGCTGTGGGTAGCGACGGATCGCCCCTCGCGCACGGCAACCTCGACCAGATCGGTCAGATAATACTCGCCGTTGCCATGCGGCTGGAGCTGATCGAGTCGCGACCAGAGCCAGTCAGCCGCGAAAGCGTAGATGCCAGAGTTGACCTCTGGGATGGCGAGTTCGGCGGGGGAGGCGTGCTTCGCCTCGACGATGCCACGCACGCGCCCCGCATCGTCGCGCAGCACACGCCCGTAGTCGTTCGGCTCAGTGGTCTGCCCGGTGAGGAAGGTTAGGGTGGCGTGGGCGCGTTCATGCTCGGCCAGCAGCCGCCGAAGCGTCTCGGCGCGCACCAGTGGCGTGTCGCCATAGGTCACGAGGATGGTCTGCGGCGCATCTGGCCCGCTCGCAGCCTGTTGCGCGACACGCACGGCATGGCCGGTGCCAAGCTGGCGCTCCTGTGTGATCCAGGTGAGTTCGCCCGATGTGGGTCGCCATGCGCCTAACGCGGCGCGCACGGCATCGGCTTCGTGGCCCACGACGATGATGAAGCGACTACGATGGTCGCTCCCGTCGTCGCCGCCGCTCTCGTCGTCTGTGGCAGCGCCCGACACGGAGGGCGTGACGGCGTCCGCAGCGGCGCGGATGGCATGTTCGATCATAGCGCGACCAGCGATCTGGTGCGCCACCTTGGGCAAACGCGAGCGCATCCGTGTACCTTTGCCCGCCGCGAGGATGATGACCCCTACAGGTCTCATAACGTCGTGGATTGCTCCTCGTTAACCGCGCGCTCGTGCGCGCTCGCCCCACCTGGCCGACGCGCGGCGCTCTCTGGCGGGGTTGGCTCGGGCGCCAGGATTCGAACCTGGGAATGGCGGATTCAAAGTCCGCTGCCTTACCGCTTGGCGACGCCCGAAAGTATACGGC
>JAICSR010000407.1 GCA_025936795.1 Ktedonobacterales bacterium
AATCTCGAAGCGCGCGTGCCGCCTGATTCCCATTGTGAACGCCTCTGCGCTGGTTTATGCCTGCGTGGGCGATCTGCAATGGGGCATCAGGCACATGCGCGCGTTGGCGCGTCTGAGAGGGCGCGCCGCACGCCAGGGGATGTCGCGTCAGCCGCATCGCGCGCGACACTCCTGGCGGTTGCCGAGTCAGTGGTGTGGGCGCAGGCGCTACGCCCCGGCTCGGTCGGCTGTGTGGGGCTATACGGCTATGGCTATGGCTTCGTGCAACCTCTACGCGAGACCTGCCGCAAGGCGACACTTGGGAATGTTTTTCGGGACGACACAACGAGGAGGATCTGGCGCATGGCCAGAATCGCCGGGGTAGACATCCCCCGCGAGAAGCGCATTGAAGTGGCGCTGACCTACATCTTTGGCATCGGGCAGACGACGAGCAAGAAGACGCTGGCCGCGACACGGGTCAGCCCTGACACGCGCGTGAAAGACCTGACCGAAGATGAGGTAGCCCGCCTGCGTGAGTATGTGGACCGCACGCTGAAGGTTGAGGGCGATCTGCGCCGCGAAGTGGACATGAACATCAAGCGGCTGATCGAGATCGGCAGCTATCGTGGGCTGCGCCATCGTCGCAACCTGCCAGTGCATGGCCAGCGCACGCGCACCAATGCGCGCACACGCCGAGGCGTCAAGAAGACAGTCGCGGGCAAGAAGAAGGCCACCAAGAAGTAGCCTGCTCTCGTCTGCAAGTGACGCAAGTGACGCGCGAACGGGCGTCAGAATCCTCCAACGTCGAACGGCGGAGGACCTGTCAGCGCTCACGATGCGCGAAGAGGATGGAGTAATCAATGGCGGAGAAGGCTGCAAAGCGGCCTGTCGGTCGGCAGCGGCGGCGCGAACGAAAGTCGGTGCCGCGCGCACAGGCGCATATTCGTGCGACCTTCAACAATACGCTGGTGACGATCACGGACCCGAACGGGACCGTGGTCTCGTGGAGCAGCGCAGGCGCGTCGAACTTCAAAGGCTCGCGCAAGAGCACGCCCTACGCCGCGCAGGTCACGGCGGAGAATGCGGCGCGCAAGGCGATGGAGCATGGCGTCCGGCAGATCGAGGTCTACGTGCGTGGGCCAGGATCGGGCCGTGAGTCGGCGATTCGCGCGCTCTCATCTGTGGGCTTGCAGGTCGTCTCGATCACCGATGTGACGCCGATCCCGCACAATGGCTGCCGCCCACCGAAGCGCCGCCGCGTCTAGCTGCGTCCCGCCTGCGCCCGGCGCCAATCTGGCGCGGCGAGGCTGACCCAGCAGTGGCAGCGTGCAAACCAGCACCGTAGCAACCAAACCAACAGACCAAATCGAACCTATCCTACGACGCGCATCACTTGAGTGGCTGACCGCCTCGCATGGTGTTCGCGTCTCGCACATGTCCCAGGTATTGCCAGCAGGTAGTCTCAGCGCATCGAGTTCGCGAGGCGCGCACGTCGTGAGGCGGCGCCTTCGTCCTGGGTGGCCGTGGGGGAGAGCGACGGAATGGCGCACGACGCGCGCCGCACGCGCCCTGAGTGTTTACCGTTCGCCGAGCATGGAGCGGGTCCATCGTGATCGTTCCTGTCAGCGCACAGACGCACTCGTCACGCGCGCCTCATCAGCGAACCCGCTAGCGCGGCCTGCATAGCGCGCTAGCGATCAGCGTCGCCAGCGACTGTACCGCCTGGCGGCGCATGTGACTCATCGCGTGGCGCCGCTCGATTTCCACTATGTCCGGCTGCGGCTGGCAGGGCTAGTGGGGCGAGCGTCCGACGCGCTGATGCCGGTCACGTTCATGCGCTCCTCTGATGGGGAGCGCGCACAGGAACTTCAGGAGGACGAAGCCAACGTATGGCACGATATACTGGCCCGGTGTGCCGCATCTGTCGGCGCGAGGGTGAGAAACTGTATCTCAAGGGTGAAAAGTGCCTGACCAAATGCACCCTTGACCGAAAACCAACCAAGCCCGGACAACACGGCGCGGCGCGCACACGCAAAGCCTCTGGCTATGCGCTGCAACTGCGCGAGAAGCAGAAGGTGCGCAAGACCTACGGCGTGCTCGAACGACAGTTCAAGCGCCACTTCGACGAGGCTGCGCGCCGCCCTGGCAAGACCAGCGACAACCTGATCTATCGCCTCGAAATGCGCATGGACAACATCGTCTACCGCCTTGGTTTCGGCGATTCGCGCGCCCAGGCGCGTCAGCTCGTCGCGCACGGTCATTTCCAGTTGAATGGCCACAAGCTCGATATTCCGTCCGCTGTCGTCAAGGCCGGTGATGAGATCACCGTGCGCCCACGCAGCCGCGAGACGGAATACTTCAAGGCGCGTGCGCTGCTGCTGTCCCAGAAGAGCGCTCCTGCATGGCTGCGCGTCGATCCCAATGCCCTCAGCGGGCGTGTGCTCGCCGCGCCAACGCCACAGGACCTCGAACTGCCCTTCAACGAACAGCTGGTCGTTGAGTTCTACCAGCGGTAGGAGGGAAAATCCCGTGCTAGAACTTGCTCTGCCTCGTATCACCCCCGTTGAATCAGATCACAATTATGCCAGCTACGACATCGAGCCGCTGGAGGCAGGGTATGGCAGGACCCTCGGCAATGCGCTGCGGCGCGTGCTGCTGTCGTCGCTGACTGGCGCGGCGATCACCTCCATCAAGATCGAAGGGGCGCAACACGAGTTTCAGGATGTGCAGGGCATTCGTGAGGATGTGACCGACATCGTCCTGAATATCAAGCAGATTCGCCTGCGCTCGTTCTCTGACCGCCCTGTCACCATGCGCATCGAAGTCTCTGGCGAGCGTGTCATCACGGCGGCGGACATTCAGGCGCCGAGTACCGTCGAGATCGTGACACCCGATGTCTACATCTGCACCCTCGACAGCGCCGACGCGCACCTCGACATGGAGCTGGTCGTCGAGACTGGCAAGGGCTACGTTCCCGCCGAAAGCAAAGAGGGCCAGGCGATTGGGGTGATCCCCGTCGACGCCATCTTCTCGCCCGTGCAGAAGGTCAACTATAACGTTGAGAATACGCGCGTCGGGCAGATGACGAACTACGACAAGATTACCCTCCAGATCTGGACGGATGGCTCTATCAACCCTGATGACGCGCTGAAGCAGGCGGCTCAGGTGCTGGTGCAGCACTTCCAGATGATCGCCGACCACAACGAAACCGTCGAGGGGGAGGCGCCGCAGCCCTCGCTGCCAAGCGGCGCGACCGCCTACCAGATTCCGCAGCGCATCTACGATACGCCCATCGAGGAGCTTGACCTCTCGGTGCGCGCGTTCAATTGCCTGAAGCGCAGTGGCATCACACGGGTGGGCCAGGTGCTGACGATGAGCCAGGATGACCTGCTCGCTGTGCGCAACTTCGGTGAGAAGAGCCTCAACGAGCTGAAAGACACCCTGACCGCGCGCGGTTTCCTGCCTGACATGGGCAATAACAACCACTCCGGCGCCACTGACGGCGACCTGGAGTTGAATGACTCCGCTGAGGATGACGAGTAGCGTCAATGCGGCGAGTAGCGGGAAACCGCATCGGACCTGCATCTGCGGAGGGATAAGTAGCGTCAGTGCGGCGCCGAGTGGCGGGAAACCGCATCGAA
>JAICSR010000549.1 GCA_025936795.1 Ktedonobacterales bacterium
CCAGAGGTGGTAGAGGCGGTGGCGGGTCGCTGCGAGGTGCTGATGGATGGCGGCGTGCGTCGGGGAACCGATGTCCTGAAGGCGCTGGCGCTGGGCGCGCGAGCCGTCTTGCTGGGGCGACCGGCGCTCTGGGCGCTGGCGGTGGATGGCGCAGCGGGTGTGGAGCGCGCACTAACGCTGCTGCACGAGGAGCTACGGCTGGCAATGGCGCTGGCGGGCCGCCCAACGCTGGCGAGCATTGATCGCTCGCTCGTGCGGCTGCCATGAGCCGCAGCGGCTACGTCTGCGCGTCCGGTTCGTCCGGTTCGTCCGGTTCATCAGATGCGTTAGATGGGTTCGCTTCGTCGGTCTCGATGGCGTTGTCGTCGAAGAGGCCAGGAATCGGCTCAACGCGCACCACGCCCGCCGCAAGATCAATCTGCTTGATGAAGGCTTTGACGGCGGGCAGCATGTGTTCGGCCCCGGTCTGCTCGTCGCGCACGACATAGAGGTCGTTGGAGCCAACGCTGAGGATGTCTACGATCACGCCGAGCGGGGCGCCATTGACATGCTCGACGCGCAGCCCCAGCACATCGTGCTGGTAGAATTGATCAGGCGCGAGGGCAGCGAGCGCATCGGCTGGGACGGTCAGCGACTTGCCACGCAGTCGCTCAGCGTCGTTGGCCGACTCGATGCCACTGAGCGCGATGATGTGGGAGCCGGGGCGCAGCCGCGATTTGGTGACGGTGTGCGGCTCGTGGTGGTCGCCCAGATAGAGGGTGGCGCCGATGGCGAAGCGCTCTGCGAAGTCGGAGAGCGGGCGCACCTTGATCTCGCCGCGCACGCCGAAAACGCCGACGATCTCGCCTACCAGCGCCCAATCGCCATTGGCTGCGGAGGATTGGTCAGGCATCGGGTGTTCGCGGGCCACGGTCGTCAATCTCCAGGCCGATATGCTGCTTGCCGCTCAGAGCGCCGGAGGCGCGCATCAGCGCACGGATCGCCTTGGCCACGCGCCCCTGACGTCCGATCACCTTGCCCAGGTCGCCCTCGCTGACACGCAGCCCGATCACGGTCGCATAGCGATCGTTGCGAATCTCGCGCACGATAACCGCATCGGGGTCATCCACGAGATTGCGCGCGATGAACTCAACCAGGTCATGCATAGCGAACTCCGCGTGTCTCGGTCTGTGGGGATTCATCCTCGCGGGGCATGGGAATGCTGGGCGCGTGGACTTCGGCTACTTCGTCTCCGCCGCCTGCTCAGCGCGTGTCAGCACGCCGACGCGCTCCAGCAGCGAGCGCACCGAGTCGGTCGGCTGGGCGCCCACACTGAGCCAGTACTTCACGCGCTCGGCGTCCACATTGATGGTGGACGGCTCAGTCAGGGGATTGTACCAGCCGATATTCTCGATGATGCGCCCATCGCGCGGCGAATTCGCGTCCGCCACGACGACACGATAGCTCGGCGCGCCCTTCATGCCCATACGCATGAGGCGAATTTTGACCATAGGGTGAATGTACCTCCGCCAGCGGATACCGCTTGTAAGCTCTCTGCACGAACATTGCATGGGCATCCAGACAGGAGCGGACGCCGGGCAAGCTTAGCTAGCATAACATGACCCCAGCGCCCTTGTCAACGGCGCTGGAACGTGCATGCGTGGCCGCGAAAGGCCGACGTGCGGCACGGACAATCGGGAGCAAGCGAGTGATCAGCGAGGGTTACACCTTCTCCAGCCGCGCGAAGGCCATGTCGAGCGTTTTGCGGCCTGCGCTATCGAAGAGCACATCCACCGTGGTGGAATCGGAGGTAGTGTCCACTTTGAGGACGAGGCCGCGCCCGAAGAGGCGATGTTGAACCTTATCGCCAGGTGTCAGCGAGATGGCGATGGACGGCGCCGCATCCTCAGACTCGGCGCTCACCGACGCAGGCGCGTTGGGCCGCTCTGGAACCGCCGACGGTCGTGGCCCGCTCGGCGCCCCGCTCGCTGCGAATCCCTCGCCTGGACGGGCGCCATTCGCGCGGCCAGCCTGCCCCCAGCCGGTGGATGGCTGCTGGCGTGGGCGTGTCTCGCCGGTCGTGGCGGAGACGCCGCCGCGTGGGGCGCGCTCGTGTGTCACGCGCAGCAGGTCGGCGGGAA
>JAICSR010000026.1 GCA_025936795.1 Ktedonobacterales bacterium
AATTTGAGATCACACCGTGGTACAGCGACGCCGACGCCTTCGCAGCGCATGTGGAACGCCGCCGCACCGAATGGGCGCGCTTCATCGCCAGCGAGGGCGCCTGGTTCCCCGCCGACCTGCACGCCATCTATGAGCAAGCGCTCGTACGGCTGTCGTTGCTCTGGGAGCAGGGCCTTGGCGAGCGCATCACGCAGCGGCGTGGCCTCACCCTTACCCACGGTGATTGCTATCTCGCGCAGTTCCTCTGCCCTCGGCCCGGTGTCACGGCGCCGACCTATCTGGTCGACTTCGGCCTGAACGCCGATCTCATTGGCGATGACCTCGTGCACATGTTCGCCTTCTGGTGGACCCGCGAGCAGCGGCAGGAGGGCGACCGCGAGCTGCGTGCGCTGCGGCGCTACCACGCACGTCTGCTGGCAGGCGGCGTGCGCGACTACTCGTGGGACAACCTGTTGGCCGACTATCGTCTGGCGCTGACCATCATGCTCTTCTATCCCATCTGGGACGAGACAAACGGCTCAGCGCAGAGCTACTGGCTGCCCAAGCTGCGCAACATCGTCGCCGCCTATCAGGATCACTGCCTCGGCTAACCGAGGCTAACCGAGGCTAACCGAGGCGCTCGGCGAAGAACGCGCTGATGCGGTTCCAGGCGTCAGCGCTGGCGGCGGGATCATGTGATGCGCCCTGGTCGTTGATGAAGGAGTGTGTCGCATTCGGATACCGCTTGATGTCGTGCGACCCCCGCCTCCGCAACGACTGGATGAGGCGCATTTCATCAAATACATGTGACCACGCACACCACAGGTACCAATCTGATATATTTGGCCTAAAGCATGCGTCTGATGAATATATGCGTGACCCAGTCGCACATGGACGAGGAGCGAGCTTGCGCGGCCCGCTCCTCTGTTTTTGTATCTCCTCACTGCTCTGTCGCTGAGAACAGCGCTGGGGGGGCGCTGGGAGCGGCGCCGTCGCTATTCGTGCCGCTTCGATGGCGTGTAGTAGCCCGGCATCGCACGGAAGCTGACGCTCAGGCGGTTCCAGGCATTGATCGTCGCGATGATCAGCGTCAGGTTGACCAGTTCCTCGTCGGTGAAGTGCTGGCGAACCTGCTCGTAGACCTCGTCTGGCACATGGTCGAGCGAGATCAGCGTGACCTTCTCGGTCCAGAGCAGCGCGGCGCGCTCACGGTCGGTGAAGAATGGCGCCTCCTGCCAAACGACCAACGTGCTGAGCCGTTGCTCGGTCTCGCCGTTCGCGCGCGCATCCAGATAGTGCATATCCACGCAGTAGGCGCAGCCATTGATCTGCGACGCGCGCAGCTTCACCAGTTCGCGCAATTCAGGCTCGATGCCGCTCTCGGCGTTATAGTTCTCAAGCCCCTGCATCGCGCGCAGCACGCCTGGCGCGGCTTTGCCATAGTTCACTCTGGCTTCCACGAGATTCGCTCCTTTGTTCAACACATCTGTCTGACAACATATCGCTTTGGACGCCGCAGTCTGGCCCTACGCATCTGCATTACTCGGCGAACAGCGCGCCAAGGTCCGCGCCTGAGAGCGCATCAGCGCTCAGCGTCTCGTAACTGCCCTGCGCCTGTAACTCGCGCGCAATCGCGCGCAGGCGCCCCAACACGGCCCGCATCAGACCGCCCGCCAGGCTCACGCGCGCCACGCCAAGCTCCGCCAGTTCGGGCAGCGCGGGCTGCGGCGGGCCGCCCATAATGTTGATCGGCCCGGAGATGGCCGCGACCAGATGCGCAATCGTCTCGCGGTCGAGCCTGCCGATGGGGTAGACGCAGTCCGCCCCGGCGCGCAGATAGGCGTTCGCGCGCTGCACGGCCTGCGCGATCTGGTCCGCTGGCTCGCCAGTCGCCCGCAAGAAGACATCAACGCGCGCATTGATGACGAACGGCACGCCGAGCGAATGCGCCAGCTCGCGCAGCGCCGCGATCAGGTTAACCTGATCGTCAATCTCCGCGAGGGCATTGGGCGTGTGGATCAGCGAATCCTCGATATTGACGCCAACCGCGCCCGTCGCAATCACGGCTCGGATGGTCTCGACCTTCTCGGCGATGGACTCGCCATAGCCGGCCTCGATGTCCGCCGTGAGCGGGCAGTCCACCACCCGCGCGATGCGAGCGATAGCCTCGATCATCAGATCGCGGCTCATATGCTGGCCATCGGGATAGCCCAGCGCGGCGGCGACGCCGGAGCTGGTCGTGGCGATGGCGGGAAATCCCGCCTGCTCGATGATGCGTGCGCTGGCGGCGTCCCAGACGTTGGGCAAGACCAGCATCGGCGGCGCGCGGTGCAGCCTGCGGAATTGCTCGGCTCGCGCTCGTTGCGCAGTGACATCCATGGCGCGGCTCCTCCTCCCGAACACGCTTCGATGGCGCGTAACACCGTTTATACGGTACATCTGCGCCTGGCCCGACGCAAGGGCCGATCAGGGTCGAGAGGGTAGGGCCACTTTCACAGCGACAGCGCCCATCCTAGTGGAAGCGCTGAGCGGCGCGGGCGTGCGCCTTCGCGGCCTCCTCGGCGCGATTCTTCGGCGGCGCCTGTGTCTCCAGCGCAGCGAGCAGTTGATGCGAGACGGCGGCGATGGCGTCCACGGCGGCGTGGAAGGCCGCCTCGTTGGCCTGCGAGGGCTTGCTGAAGCCGCTGATTTTGCGCACATATTGCAGGGAGGCCGCGTGAATCTCGTCCTCGGTCACAGGCGGCTCAAAGTTGAAGAGTGGCTTGATGCTTCGACACATAACGCATTCCTCCGTCCTGACATAGCTCATCTGTCAAACCATCATAGCATGACGTGGCGGCATGGAAGGGGTTCCATGCCGCCGCGCCGAGCAAGCGCACGAGCAAGCGTATTAGGAGCAGGTCTGCGCGTTAACCAGCCCTGCCAGCCGAGCTGGATGCGGCAAGTCCCGTCAGTCGCTCACTGATCGCCCAGAGGCGTTGCTGCGCGGGGACATCATACGAAGCGTCGGATGAGCGCGCCGGTCGAGATTTGACGAAGTATTTTCCGGACTCATTCGCCACGTCAGGCGAGGAGGCCAGGTAAATCGCTGTCTGCGCCCCCTTCTCCGGTGAGAGCGAGAAGGGGGCCATCAGCGTGACCATGACGGGCCATATGCTGCCACGCGCGTCCTTGCCGAAGTGCGTCGCAACCACCCCAGGATGCAGGGCGTTCGCGCTGACGCCCGTCCCCTCCAGGCGGCGCGCGAGCGCGTAGGTGAACATGATGGCCATCAGCTTGGACTCGGCGTAGACCTGGAGGGGCTTGTACCCCTGCTGGTGAGTGAGATCGTCGAAGGGGATCTGCTTGCCGGCGTGCAGCGCGGAGGCGACCGTGATGACCCGCGATGGCGCGCTCGCCTTGAGCGTATCGAGCAGCAGATGCGTGAGCAGGAATGGGGCGAAGACGTTGAGCGCAAACGTCATTTCCAGCCCGTCGGCGCTCAACTGTCGCCGGGCGAACATCCCACCCGCGTTATTGATGAGGACATCCAGCCGGGGATAGGCGCTCTGGTACGTCTGTGCGAGCGTCCGTACCTGCGCGAGTGAGGAGAGGTCAGCCACGAGGAACTGCACATCACTCTGCGGCGCCTGCCGCCGAATTTCCTGGGCGGTGGCTTCTGTCTTGTCGGCATTGCGGCCTACCAGCACGACACTGGCGCCCTGTTGCGCCAGGCGTAGCGCGGTCACCTTGCCCATGCCACTGGTTGCGCCAGTCACGAGCATGCGTTTGCCTGCGAGCGTGCGCTCCATATACGTTGCCCCTTTTGCCGATGTGCGCAATCATCTTCACGACGATGACCACGCGAATGGGCCGACAAGCGGAACTATTCAGGCGCACTGCCTATACTGCCAGGCTGACCTTGCTCGCACGAGCATCGCGCCAGACGATGATGGCGAGCGGCAGCCCAACAATCAAGGCGTCTCCGATGAGACCGTGGACGATGAGGACCGTCGTCACTGGCATCTTAGGCGCAGCGCTGTAGGGCAAAACGAGCATGCTCATGAACATGTTGACCGCAGCCCCGTAGACCAACGCGCTCAGGAAGACCGTGCGGCGCAGGAACGCAAGCTGGCTGGCGGCCAGGATGAATACAGCCGCGACAACGAAGGAGATCCCGAAATGAATCAGGAATCCCAGCAGCGCAGTCGCGTTTCCACCAGCAAATGCGGCTGGCCCCAACAGGCCGCTGGCAATATACTGAAAAACGGCGATTGGCCCCAAATGCTGCGTCAGGCGGAAAAAGATGAGGTAGTCAATCCCACCCAGGACGCCAATGACCAGCCCAGCGATGGCGCTGGAGCGCGCCAGTGAGACAAGCGAAACAGATGCGCGCGTTGAGGTTCTGGTGATCGTGGCCATGATGAGTCCTCTTTCTGTGGCGCTCGATGGCGCCGCGTTCTGTCGGGAAGGGTCGCCAGCCGTCAGAATCACATGCGGGCGATGGACAGTCCGGGGTTCGAGCGAGGTGGCGTCCGACTAGCGCCACCTCGTGTGCAGATCAGGAAGGCCAACCGAGCGTCGCAACCCATCGCAACGCCACGCACACACATTGGCGCTCGGTATGACCGTCTCGGCCTCAGCGCGTGATGAACCGATCAAGCGGCAGGTATTGCATTGGAGACGCCTCCGTCAACCCCAGCTGCTGAGCAGTCTGTGGAATGAGGATTTCCCGCACCCATCGCTCATGCGCCTCTTGCGACTCCCACACCTCGCTCACCTGGTAGCCTCCTGGGATTGGCCCCGATGCCTGGGCGATGAAGCCGGGGAACGACTTCAAGTGACTGAGGAGCTGTGCGATGAGTGGCTGAATACGTTCTGCGGTGATGCCCTGAAGTTCCGAGCGCATCAAAACCGTCATGTGTTGTCTCCTGTTTGACTCTGGGCGCATCCGCACTTGTCGCCGCAGGATTCGATGTCTCAAGTCTGCCTGAGCGCCGACCCAGCCACCAGACGCAACCGACGCAAGCGCCTACGCAACGACCCACGCAACGAAGCGACCGCGTGGTATCATGCGAACGTAGAGACTGTGCGATGAGGTGGGGTGGTGGCCATGAAAGACGAGGCGCACGCGGATTTTGGCGAACTGTTACGGCGCCAGCGACGGGCGGCTGGCCTGACGCAGGAGGGCCTGGCGGCGCAAGCGGGACTCAGCGCACGTGGCATCGCCGATCTGGAGCGCGGGGCGCGCCGCACCCCGCGTCGCGACACCATCGCATTGCTCGTTCGCGCGCTCGGAGCCTCACCTGAGGATGAGACGGCCCTGCTCGCGGCGGCGCGCCGTTCCCGCGCTCCAGTGGGATCGCCGGTTCAGGCGCTGAGCGGTGGCGTAGACCCAGCCGCGAGCGACCGACACTGGCAGGATGCTCCGCACAGCCCGCCGCCCAACAACCTGCCCGCGCAGCTCACTTTGCTGCTCGGTCGCGACGAGATAAGCCACTCGCTCACTGCGCTCGTGCGACGCGCGGATGTGCGTCTCGTCACGCTGACCGGGCCGGGCGGCATCGGCAAGACACGGCTGGCGATGCAGGTGGCCGCCGACCTGCTGGGCGACTTCGCCGATGGTGTCTGGTTCGTGCGCCTCTCGCGCCTGACCGACTGGCGCCTGGTGATCCCGACCATTGCGCAGACGCTGGGCCTCAAGGAGATGGGAGGTCAGGCGATCACCGAGGCGCTACGCATCCATCTACGCGAGCGCTGCCTGCTGCTCGTGCTGGACAATTGCGAACACGTCGCCGCCGCTGCGCCAGAAATCGCCGACCTGCTGGCGACCTGCCCCGCGATCAACGTGCTGGCGACCAGCCGTGCGGCGCTGCGCCTGCGCGGCGAGCGCGAGTACCCGGTTCCCCCGCTCGAAGTACCCCCTGCCGCTCCCGGCGCCAGCGCTGCCCTCGCGCCAGAGCGCCTGGCAGACTATCCGGCGGTGGCGCTGTTCATCGAGCGAGCGCGGGCGACGAAGCCCGATTTCGCCCTGACGGCGGGCAGCGCTGCGACGGTGGCGGAAATCTGCGCGCGGCTGGACGGTTTGCCGCTGGCTATTGAGCTGGCCGCCGCACGGGTCAAGCTCCTGCCTCCGTCTGCTCTGCTGGCGCAACTGACACATGACCTCGGATTCCTCGCAGGCGGCGCGCGCGATCTGGACGAGCGGCAACAAGCGATGCGCGGCGCCATCGCCTGGAGCGAGCGGCTGCTCGCTGATGCAGATCAGGTCTTGTTCCGCCGCCTGGCGGTCTTCGCCGGAGGGTGCGCGCTGGAGGCGGCCGAGGCCGTCTGCGCCGCGCCAGAAGGAGCCGAGTCGCTCCACGCCGACCTGTTCGACGGGCTGGGCGCGCTGGTGGATCAGAACCTGATCTTCCAGCGGGAGGAAGATGGCGAGCCACGCTTCGGCATGCTGCACGTCATCCGTGAATACGCGCTGGAGCGGCTGGAGACGAGCGGGGAGGCCGAGGCGCTGCGTCGGGCGCACGCAGCCACTGTGCTGGCGCTGGTCGAGCGGGCGGAGCCAGAGCTTACCGGGCCAGATGCGGTAGTCTGGCTGGGGCGGCTGGAGCGCGAACACGACAATCTGCGGGCGGCGCTGGGCTGGGCGCAGGAGCGTGGGGAGGTGGAGACAGGTCTGCGACTGGTGGCGTCTGTCTTCCGGTTCTGGGTGGCGCGTGGTCATCTGCGCGAAGGGAGGGCGTGGGCGAGTGAACTGCTGGCGCAGGGCGAGGACACACCGGAGGCGCAATCGAGCGGCGCCAGAAAACGTGCGCTCTTTGCAGTCGGCGTGCTGGCCCTCTATTCAGGCGATGAGGCGGCAGCCGAGACCTGGCTTGAGCAAGCGGCAGCGCGGGGCCGGGCGGAGGGCGATCTGCGGACATCGGCGAATGCGCTGAGCAGCCTGGGTGTCGTGGCGATGCATCAGGGTCATCTGGAGCAGGCGAAAGCGCGCCTTGAAGAAAGTCTGGCGCTGGCGCGTATGGTAGGCGAGCGGCGAGGCATCGCCGTTGTCCTGACGAACCTGGGAATCGTTGTGTATTCTCAGGGCGATCTGGAGCGGGCAGCGCCCTCCTTCTCTGAGGCTCTCGCAGTCGCCCGCCAGTTGGGTGACCGCGATCTCATGGCTACCAGCCTGGCCAACCTGTCGGCTGTGGCGCTCCGGCGCGGCGAGGTTCCCCAGGCTGAGAACATGGCACGCGAAGCGCTGGCGCTCTACCGCGAACTGAGTGACCCGCGTCGCTGCGCGGTGGGATTGGAAGGGCTGGCAAGCTCAGCCGGGATGGCAGGGCAGGGTGAGCGCGCAGCGCGCCTGCTGGGCGCGGCGACAGCGTTACGTGAGACGCTGGGAGCGCCGTTTCCTGCGTATGAGCAGGCCGACCTGGAGCGGTTCGTGGCGGCGGGTCGAGCGGCGCTGGGCGAGGAGCGCTGGGCGCTGGCGGTCACGGCAGGACGGGCGCTTTCACTGAGCGAGGCCATCGCCGAAGCGCTCGACGCGGAGGAGTGACGCCGCACTGATCGCCCCTGATACTTGGCATCAGCTCCTCAACGCTCGCAGTTGGCCAGCAAACCCAAACGCAGCTACCCGACCACGTTGGCGAGCTTACCCGGCACGTAGATGAACTTGCGGACCTCGCGCCCACCCAGCGCCGCGCCGACCTTCGCGCTGGCCAGCGCCTGCTCGCGCACCTGCGCCTCCGTCACGTCGGGCGCGACCAGCAGCGTATCGCGCACCTTGCCGTTGACCTGCACCACCACCGTGATCTGTTCATCCACTGTCAGCGCGGGATCATACTCTGGCCAGGGCTGGTGATGCACGCTCTCGCCGTGGCCAACGCGACTCCACAACTCCTCGGTGATGTGCGGAGCCAGTGGCGCCAGCAGTGTCAGCAGCGCATCCACCGCTGCGGCGTAGCGTGGATCGCGTTGCACGTCCGGCTCCGCCTCGCGTGCCTTGTTCAGCCCGTTGACGAACTCCATCAGCGCAGCCAGCGCTGTGTTGAAGCGCAGCCCCTCGTAGTCGCTGGTGACGCGCGCAATCGTCTTGTGGCGCAGCCGCTCCACCTCGCGCCCAGCGGCGGTCTGCTCAGCAGGGCCAGCGCGACGCTCCACGAAGTCCGTCACCAGCGTCCAGACGCGATTGAGGTAGCGCGAGATACCCTCGATGCCCTGATTATTCCAGGGTCCGCCCTGATCAAACGGCCCCATGAACATCAGGTAGGCGCGCACCGCGTCGGCGCCATAGCGCTGCACTACGGCGTCGGGCGCAATGACGTTGCCGCGCGACTTCGACATCTTCTGGCCATCTGGCCCCAGCACCATCCCCTGATGATACAGCCGCGTGAATGGCTCGCTGAAGTCGAGCAGGCCGATATCGCGCAGCGCCTTGACGAAGAAGCGCGCATACATCAGGTGCAGCGTGGCATGCTCTGGCCCGCCGATGTACATATCCACCGGCAGCCATTTGGCCACCTTGCGCTCATCCCAGGCGCGCTGCTCGTCGTGCGGGTCGGCGTAGCGCAGGAAGTACCACGAAGAGCAGATGAAGGTGTCCAGCGTGTCGGTCTCGCGTGTCGCTGGGCCGCCACAGATCGGGCAGGTAGTGTGCAGGAACTCTGGCACGTAGCGCAGCGGCGACTCGCCAGTCGGCTTGAAATCTACTTCGTCGGGCAGCCGCACCGGCAGTTGATCCTCTGGCACGGGGACGGTTCCATGCTCCGGGCAGTAGACAATCGGGATCGGCGCCCCCCAGAAGCGCTGGCGGCTCACCAGCCAGTCGCGCAGGCGATAGTTGACAGCGCCTGCGCCGACGCCATGCTCCTCCAGCCAGGCGATGACACGGCGAATCGCTTCGTCGGCGGGAACGCCATCGAAGGGGCCGCTATTCACCAGCCGTCCATGCGCGGTCCTGGCCTGGTCCCAGGTCGCTGGATCGGTCAGCGGCTCGTCATCCGCCTGCACGACCTGCGTGATCGGCAGGCCAAAGCTGCGGGCGAACTCGAAGTCGCGCTGGTCGTGGGCTGGCACGCCCATCACAGCGCCTTTGCCATAGCCCATCAGCACGTAGTCGGCGATCCAGATTGGAACCAGCGCGCCGCTGACGGGATTCGTGACGAAGGAGCCGAGCGCCACGCCCGTCTTGACCTTCGTCTTGTCAGCGCTCATGCGCTCGATCTCGCTCTCGTGGCGCGTCTGCTCCACATAGGCCTGCACGGCGTCGCGCTGCTCTGGCGTGGTCAGTTGCTCCACCAACGGATGCTCTGGCGCCAGCACGAAGAAGGTAACGCCAGAGATTGTGTCGGGGCGCGTGGTGAAGACGGGCAGCTCGACAGCCGCTGGCTGGCCGCGCTTGCGATTCGCTTTCGGGACGCTCGCGCTGAAGCGAATCTCTGCCCCCTCGCTGCGACCAATCCAGTTGGTCTGCATCAGGCGCGTCTTCTCCGGCCACTCCAGGCCATCGAATTGCAGCAGTTGGTCGGCGTATTTGGTGATGCGCATCAGCCATTGGTCAATCTCGCGCCGCTCGACGGTCGTCCCGCAGCGCTCGCACGCGCCATTGACCACCTGCTCGTTGGCCAGCGTCGTGTTGCAGGTCGGACACCAGTTCGCGGGCGCTTTGGTGCGATAGGCCAGGTCGTGCTTGAAGAACTGCAAGAAGACCCACTGTGTCCACTTATAATAGTCGGGCAGGCAGGTGATCACCTCGCGCGACCAGTCCCAGGCGGCGCCCATGTGCCGAAGCTGCTGCTGCATGTTGGCGATGTTGGCCAGCGTCCACGTGCGCGGCTGGATGTTGCGCTTGATGGCGGCGTTCTCGGCGGGCAGACCAAAGGCGTCGAAGCCAATCGGCTGCATGACGTTGTAGCCGCGCATGCGCATGAAGCGGCCAAAGATGTCGGCGCCGGTGTAGTTGTACCAGTGGCCGATGTGCAGGTCGCCAGAGGGGTAGGGGAACATGACGAGGTTATAGAACTTCGGGCGCGGGTCATCATCGCGCGCGGTCGCGTCGTCGGCCTCGGCCCAACGCGCCTGCCACTTCGCCTCATACTCCGCTGGTTGATATGTACTGCGTGCCATGACAGCGCCGTTCCCTCCACCCCGGTCAAATATCACCGTGGGACCAGTGGACCGCGCCACGCGGCCCTCATGTGTGCTTTTGCGCGTGCAGACGACAAACGGCCTTTCGCCCGAGGGGGTGAAAGGCCGTCACGCCAGTGTGCGCGGTATCCGATTGGATGGTGGACCTGAGGGGGCTCGAACCCCTGACCTTCTGCATGCCATGCAGACGCGCTCCCAGCTGCGCCACAGGCCCTCGCGCGCGAGTTCCCCCGCAAACGCCTCCGTATGGTATCACAGGACCGCATCGATTGCAAGCGTCATCTACCACTGGCCGCCCATAGGCGCGGGTGTACCCGTCGGTCGACGCTCATGCCTGACGCGCCTACAGCAAGATGCGACAACCGCGCTCGCGTAGTGTGTCGAGCCAGGACGGAACCACACGCAACTTCGTCCAGCGCAGGTCCAGTTTGATCAGACACGGGAGTTGGCCCAGGCTAGCGGGCAGTTGGGTCAGGCGAGTGGCGCGGAGATCGAGATGGGTCAGGGATGCGAGCAGGCCGATCTCGTCTGGCAGCTCCTCCAACGGATTGTTGCGCAGGTCCAGACGCTCCAGCGCGTGCAGCCCGGCGAGCGCGGACGGCAAGCGCACGAGACGATTGTTACTGACGACCAACTCGCGCAACCTGGCAAGCGAACCCAGGCCAGCGGGCAACGACTCCAGCCGATTGTCCTGCGCATGCAGCTCGCGCAGATTCGTTAACTGCCCAATCGTCTCAGGCAGTGCGCTCAGCCCATCGCCGTAGATGCGTAGCTCCTCCAGCGCAGCCAAATCGCCGAGAGAATCGGGCAGCGCGCTGAGTGGGTTGTGGGTCAGGCCGAGATAACGGAGTCGCCGCAGTGCGCGAAAGACAGGCTCTGGTATCTCGGTCAGGTGGTTATCACTCAGGTAGAGCGCATCGTCGAGTTCGACAAGGTCGCCCAGTGCGGTGGGCAGCGCGTGGAGGCGATTGTGGCCGAGGTCAAGCATCTGCAACCTGCCTAGCTGGCCGATCTCCCTGGGCAGGTCTTCGATTGCATTCTCTGACAGAATTAACCGCCGTAGGCTGTGGAGGTGGAAGACGACTGGCGGGATGCTGCGCAGGCGATTCTTTCCTATGCTGAGATCGTCCAGGTTGTGCAGCCGCGCCAAAATCCCAGGAAGTGTCGTAAGCTGATTGTCGTAGAGGCTGAGGCGTCGCAGGCGACTGAAGCTGGCGATGAAGTCGGGCGCCATCTCGATCTGATTGCTATCCAGGTGGAGTTCTTCCAACGCGTCGAAACGCGCAATCTCTGTCGGAACCGCTAGCAGGTCAGAGCGGTCGAGGTTGAGGGAATGCAGCTCATCATCACTCGTGGGCATCATGAACTTTCTTTCACCGTGGCGCCGCAGCAGCCAACAACGCTCCGCTTCGTCGCGCTACTCGGCGTAGCTGTTGGGATGCGCCTGGCGCCAGACCCAGGCGGTGGCCAGCAGCGTGCGCAGGTCGCTGTGATGCGGCTGCCAGCCGAGTTCGCGCTGGATGCGCTCGGAGGAGGCGACGGTCGCAGGCTGATCGCCAGCCCGCCGGGGCCGCTCGATGATGGCGAGGTCGCGCCCCGTCACCTCGCGCGCCATCTCGATGATTTGGCGCACCGAGTAGCCCACGCCGGAGCCGATGTTATAGATCGCGACGCCCGGCTCGGAGCGGCCCAGCGCCAGCGTATGCGCCGAGGCGAGGTCGCGCACATGCACGTAGTCACGCACGCCCGTGCCATCGGGCGTGGGATAGTCCGTTCCATAGACGTAAACTGGCTCGTCGCGTTCGGCGGCGCGCAGCACCAGCGGGATCAGATGCGTCTCTGGCTCGTGAGCCTCGCCGTTGCGCTCGGAGGCGCCAGCGGCGTTGAAGTAGCGCAGTGATGTGCAGATGAGGCCGTGCGCCGATGCGACCCAGGCGAGCAACTGCTCCACCATTAGCTTCGAGGCGCCATACGCGCTGGTGGGGCCAGTCGGCGCCTCCTCGCGCAGCGGCAGCGGCGCGTCGGTGGCATAGACGGCGGCGCTGGAGCTAAAGACCAACCGCCGCACACCCGTCTCGCTCCCGGCTTCGATCATCGCGCGCACGACGCTCATGCTGCCACCCAGATTGGTCTCGAAGAAGGCGGCGGGATTGGTTGCCGAGAGGCCGACCTCGATCAGCCCAACCATGTGGATGACCGCCTCGATCTGCTCGCGCCGCAGCGTCTGGGTCAGTAGCGCAGTGTCGCCGATGTCGCCCTCGACCACGGTCACGCCCGCAGGGACGGCGGCGCGATGCCCCTTGACGAACGAGTCGAAGACGACGGGCGTATGGCCCTCGCGCAGCAACTCCTCGACGATCACGCTGCCGATATAGCCTGCCCCACCAGTCACAAGCGTTCGCACCAGACTACCTTCCCTCCACCATCCTGCATGAGTACGCGTCCAGGCGTCACAGCGGACGTGTCGTCGTCGCGCCCAGCGCGCTGGCCGACAGCGTGCCGTGTGGTGCCACTGCGGTTTCCACCTGCCGCAGCATAGTATACGGGCGCGCAGCGCATGACGCCAAGGCGATAGAACTTTGAGCGCAGCGCGGCGCGACAACATGGACTGTCGGCGGTGGGCAATGCGAGTTACCGCCCCATACAGGGTTCGTTCCATCTACGACAAGCAGACACATAATGAGCGGAAAGATGGCAAAGGATGGCAGTGTATGGCGGGCGAGTCAACTGAGGCGCGCATCATCGTCTCGTCACCCCGGCGGTCCACGCGAACGACGACGAACGCGCGTCCACCCTGGCTGAATCCCTGGGTGTGGGGTATCGCCGCCGCAGTCATTGGCATGATTGTGCTGAGCGGGCTGCTGGTAGGGATGCCACTGGACCGCGATGAGGGCGCGTTTCTCGTCATCAGCCAGGGCATCCTGCATGGGCGCCTGCCTTATCGCGACTACTTCGATCACAAGTCGCCGGGAATCTATTATCTGCTCGCCGCGCTGCTAGCGCTCGTCGGACGCCTCAAGCCGTCTGAGCAGGCGCTCTTTCTCCGCGAGGTCGTGGTCGCCGTCAACGCCTTGACGGGCATCGGCCTATTTGTCGTCGGCAGACGCTGGTGGCGCTTCGAGGTTGGCGTGCTGGCGGGCTTCCTCTGGCTGGCGGCGCTGCCACTCTACGCGGGAAATCAGTTCTTCACCGAAACATTCATGGCGGCGGCGGTCGTCTGGGCTGCGGCGCTCGCCCAGCGCGTTCCCCGCGTCCAGGGAGCATCCGACGCTGTCGCCAACCGCCCCATCAGCGATGGATGGTCGGCGCTGTCGGCTGGCGCGCTCCTGGCGCTCGCCACGTTGTTCAAGCAGACGGCCATCGTCGAGGCGCCCGCGCTGCTACTGCTTATCGCGCTTTCCTCCCGCACGGCGCGATCCGCCATGCGCAACCTCGCCGTGTTCGCCGCCGCCGCCATCGCTCCCTGGCTGGTGGTTCTGGCGCTCTTTGCGCGGGCGGGTGGTTTGCAGCCATTGCTCGCCGATGTCATCGTCGCCAATTTCACGTCGTACCCTGCCTGGCCTGCGGCGAAGCTGCTCTACAATGCCCTCTATTGGTTCGATCAGTTTCCCTTTGTGTGGGGTGTGGCGGCGCTCTTCGTGGTCATCGTCTGTGTGCGCTCGGCGCGTGCGCGTCGCTGGCCGTCGTTAGGCTTCGTCGCATCCGCTGGCTTTGCGCTGCTGGGATTCCTTCCCTGCCTTAACCGAATCTACCTGCATTATTTCTTGCAGCCGCTGCCGTGGGTCGCGCTCCTCGCCGCCGCAGGGATCACGTCTGCGATTGCGCGGGCGTTTCCCACGCCATGGCCACTCGCGCGCGCCACTGATCTGCGCGCCTGGCTACTGCCCGTAGCCATCGCCAGCATGGTAACATTGACGGTCGCACGCGGCGACATTATCTTCACTTCCAACGAGGAGCAGGGCACAGCGCGTCAAGCCAGTGTCGGCGCGTGGATCGAGCGCCAGACGCCGACGAATGCCCGCGTGCTGATTGGCCCAGCTCAGCCGGAATACTACTTTCTGGCCCAACGTACACCGCCTGCTCACTACGTCTATCTGCAGACCATCAATCAAAGCGACTACGCGCAGGCCGTGATTGACCTGGACGCGCAGAAGTTTGACTATGTTGTCTGGGATTCCAACATGGGTGGCCCCCACACCGAATATGCCGCGATTTACGCCGCAATCTCCGCGCACTACCAGCCTATCGCACGCGATCATGTGTACACTACGGGCGATCAAGCGTGGGTTCTCTATCGGGCCAATCGCTAAAATCTTACCCCCCGCGCGCGACTCTGGCCACGCCTTGACGCCCTTTGCAGCGGACAGATACGATCTCATGCGGGGACGCGCAGATGGGATGTGCGCTTGGCCGTTTCTGCCGCGCCGCCCACCATCAAGACCATGTATAGCGACTCTGGAGCCGATAGCG
Source organism: Ktedonobacterales bacterium (assembly GCA_025936795.1). GTDB lineage: Bacteria > Chloroflexota > Ktedonobacteria > Ktedonobacterales > JADMIN01 > JAKAIY01. The sequence goes on from JAICSR010000026.1 coordinate 14,566, forward strand.
CATGTCAATCCGCCGCTCTGCCCTCATACCGCGCCGCCCTCGCCAGGCGCGCGTTTCCCGCCGCTCTGGCCTCGCAGGCGCGCTGCTGCTGGTTGCGCTGTTCGCCCTGGCCGCGTGTGGCTCGACGAGCGGTGGCGCCTCGACGGCCGGGCAGCCCGCCGCGCCAACGCCCACTGCGCCTGCCGGGACAGCGACTGCTGGAGCGTCGGGGGTTCGCTATGTGGCGCTGGGCGCCTCAGACGCCATCGGGGTTGGCGCCAGCGACCCCAACCGCACTGCCTATGTGCCGATCATCATCTCGCGCCTGCCCAAAGGCTCTGTCGCGCTCAACCTTGGCATCAATGGCGAGACGTTGCACCGGGCGCTCGCGGATGAACTGCCGCAGGCCATCGCCGCGAAGCCGACGCTGATCACCGTCTGGCTTGTTGGCAACGACTTCAAGAGTTGCGTGCCGTTACAGCAGTACGGCGCCGACCTCGATACGCTGCTGACACAGCTTCAGCGGCAGACCACCGCGCAGGTCTTCGTCGCCAACGCGCCGGACTTCAGTGCGCTTCCCGCCGTGCAGGCGCAGGCGGCGTCAGGCTCCTTCTGTGGCGCGCCCGGCTCGCAGGCATCCATTCGCGGCCTGGCGCAGCAGTGGAATCAGGTCATCAACGCCTCGGTGGCGGCGCACCACGATACGCTGGTGGACCTCTTCAACTCCGACCTCGCCAGCCATCCTGGCTATGTCGCCAGCGATGGCTTCCATCCCTCGGATCAGGGCTATCTGGCGCTGGCCAATCTCTTCTGGTCCGCCATCACAGCGCAAGGCGCGGCGCAGGTAGCCTGAGCAACGGTACGCGCTGGCAGTGCTTCGCAGGCGCCAGCAGACAAAAAATCGAGGCGACAGCCATTGGCCATCGCCCCGATCGAAACCGCGCAGGCGGGGAAAAACACCCACCGTCGTGCCGGTTCATCCACGATCAATCCGAAGATCGCTCGCGGGAGTTACTGCTTGCGCGAACGCTAGCAGGCATACCCCCCAAGAGATTCGGCGCCGTGAGTATTGAAACCGCCTGCGCGGCTAGAACGTTCACTCACTGCACATCACCTCCTTTCGTTGAGCAGAGCATAACACGCGCATGAATGCCACGTCAAGCGTAATCTTCCAACTGGGCTGGCTGGCGACTGAAGCCTCCTATGGGCGAACCGCAGGACGCCGCGAAGCCTGTGGAGGCAGGCTGGACTCCGATTCTTGAACCCGCGCAGGCGGGTTTTGCGGCGGCCGCAGCCGTCCTCCAGGCGCGGTTTCAACCGCCTGCTTCCTCCTCCACCGGCCAGGCGGGAATCGTGCAGGCGCAGTCCTCCTGCTCGGCATAGGCGAAGTCGCGCAGCGCCGCGTCGAGGTCAGGCGCGGCATTGGGAGTGGCGGCAGGGAGCAGCGAAATCAGCGTGTTGTAGCGGTTCACCAGCGCCAGGCTGGGGCGCGCAGTGTCGGCGTCGACGTAGGCGGCCAGCGTGGCGCCCGTGGCGTCGGCCAGCAGCGGGAAGGCGACATCCGCCTGGCGCCACAGCGCACGAACCGCCTCGGCGCCGCCGCCGACAATCGCCAGCGTCACCGCACGCGCCTCGTCCAGATCAGCCCGGCGGGCGGCCAATGCGCGCAGCCACGTTAGCCGTTGCTCGCCCGCAGCCACAGGTAGCAGCGCCAGCAGCACGGGCCGCCGCTGCCGCCACGCGCGCAGCCGCACCGGCTCGGCGTCCGCTGGCTGCGCCACATCGGGCAACGCGAAGGCCGGGGCCAGCGCTCCACAGCGCGGCGCGCCCGTCTTCGCAGGATGGATGATTGGGTTCGACATAGCAGTTGCCTCCGTTGCACGCTGGCGGTTGAAACCACGCCTGGAGGGCCTGCGGGCCGCGAAGTCTGCCTGCGCGGACGAAGACCCCGACGTGGACCCGCGCAGGCGGGTCTTGTGGTGGCCCGCAATCCGCCTTGAGGCGCGGTTTCAATCGCTCGCTACCCACCAACGCAAACCAAACGCTCGCCGTGATTGAGTCTCGATGTAGTCTCATGCTACACTAGAGCGCGAACGAACCTGCGTGTCAACCGCTGGCCACAGTCCGTGACTGGCGGTTCCATCAAACCGCGACGATGGTAGCAGAACAGGAGCTGCCTTGGCGCGGCTTCCGACTGCCTGCCGCGCTCTAGGCGCCGCCCCCGCCGCGCGATATGCTGAGGGCGCGCCACTGTGGCGCGGCGTAGCGGAGCTTCAGAGGGAGCGGACGGATGGCTGGCACGAATGGGCGCGCGACCGATGGCGATCACGACGCGCCGGACGACGAGGCGCTGGACGAGGGCGAGTATGACACGCTGATGCTGCTTGAACGGCTCGAAAGCCTCGAAGACGAGATGGACGAGCTTGGGGTGAACACGCGGGACGAGCTACGCGAGCGCATCCGCGATCTGCATGCGGAGCTAGGCGAGTAGCGGGCCCGCGTGGGATGCTGTAACGCAGCCGCGTAGAGATGGGCGTATTCATAACGTAGCAGCGCGTCATTCGCGCAGAAGAATAGGATACGTCATGTCACTCTCCAACCCGGCGGTCGCCGAGGCGATGGCCCCGACGACGCCGATGCAGCGGGCGCGCCACGCAGTGATGAGCGATTTCGCGCCGGTCGTCGCGCTGGCGCTGGTCTCGTTCGTCGCGCACATGCTCGTGGCGAGCAACTATGGTTACTTCCGCGATGAGCTGTACTATCTGGTCGCGGGCCAGCGCCTCGCCCCCGGCTATGTCGACTTCCCGGTGATGATCGCGCTGCTGGCGGCGCTGATGAACTTCGTCGCCCACGACGCGCTGATCGCCATCCATGTCATCCCGGCGCTGGCCTCGGCGGCGCTGATCATCGTCAGCGGGCTGATGGCGCGTGCGCTCGGCGGCTCGCGCTATGCGCAAGGGCTGGCGGCGCTGGCGACGCTCGCCACCGTCACCTTCCTCGCCACCGGCTCGATCTTTTCGATGGATATCCTCGACGCCCTGTGGTGGTCGCTCGGCGCCTATGTCATCATCCTGCTGGTCAAGCGCGACGACCCGCGCCTCTGGGTGGCGTTTGGGCTGGTGGCGGGGATTGGGCTGACGACCAAGCTGACGATCCTATTCTTCGGCCTCGCCGTCTTCGTCGGCGCGCTGCTGACTCCGCGCCGCCGCGACTTCCTGACGCCGTGGCCGTGGATCGGCGCACTGCTCGCCGCGCTTGGCCTGCTGCCCTACGCGCTCTGGAACGCAGCGAATGGCTTCCCGACCTGGCAGTTCTGGCACAACTATGGCGGCCTCTCCGGGGGCGGGCCAATCGGCTTCGTCGCCAACCAACTGCTGACGATCAACCCGCTCAATCTGGTGATCGTCATCGCCGGGCTGGTCTTCTACTTCCGGGGCCAGGCGGGGCGCCCCTGGCGCATGCTGGGCTGGGCATATGTCATCCTCTACGTGCTGCTCACGCTCATCAACGCCAAGTCGTACTTCCTGACGCCGATCTATCCGGCGCTGTATGCCAGCGGCGCGCTGCTGCTCGACCGGAAGACGCTCGCAGGGCGCTGGCGCTGGGCGCGGCTGACCTATCCCGCGCTGGTGGCGTTGGGCGCCGTCCTGCTGGCGCCGCTGGCCATGCCGATTCTGCCGCCACCGACCTTTGCCGCGCACTATGGCTGGCTCAGCGGCGCGGGCAACTCCGCCGACGGGCAGGGGCAGAGTATCTTCCCGCAATACCTGGGCGACCGCTTCGGCTGGGACACGATGACCGCGACCGTCGCGCAGGCCTACACGAGCCTGCCAGCCGATCAGCAGGCGCAGACCTGCATTCTCACGGAAAACTACGGCGAGGCCAGCGCGCTGACCCTGCTGGGCAAGGCCGATCATCTGCCGCCGGTCATCAGCGGGCATAACAACTACTGGTATTGGGGGCCAGGCGCCTGCTCAGGCAAGGTCTTGCTGGCGGTGGGGTTGACACAGGCCGACCTCGCGCAGTCCTATGCCAGTGTGCGGCAGGTCGGGATGGTTACCTGCAAATATTGCCAGCCAGAGGAGAACAACTTGCCCGTCTACCTCTGCACGCAGCCAAAGGTATCGCCCAGCGATGCGTGGCCGAGCGTGAGGCATCTCGAATGAGCAAGTAGACCACGATGGAGTAGGCGCCTATGCCAATGGAGCATACCGATTTCGCGCTCGCCTTTCAGGATGGCGCGACGATAGCCGATGGGCAGGGGACACTCGCGACGATGCGGGTGCAGTCGCTGGGCGAGTTGGTCGCGCCCAGCGGCCAGATCATCGCCTGCGATCCGCTGACGGCTATCGAGCCAGCGCCTTTCGCGCAACACATCGCGCCGGGGCGTTATCCCGTGCTCGCCAGCCTGGCCGCGCTCGCCAATGGCGATCAGCGCGTGGCCTGCGCCATGCTGCGCCTGAGCGATGCGCCCGTCGTGCGCTGGGAGATGGCGCGGCTGAAGGGGCAGGAGGACGTCGCCTTGCAGACGGGCGAGTTCTTCGGCTACTCGATTGACGCCGGTGTCGGCTGCTTCATGGATGCCCAGGCGGCGACCGCGCTCGATGCGCGCTACGACAGCGACGAGAGCTACGACGAGGCGCTGATTGACGCGATGGAGGCGAACCGCGCGCAGCAACTCGACTATGCCAATGTCACGCTCGATGAGGTGAGCGGCGTCAACGTCGTCATGTTCGAGTCGGGCTGGGGCGATGGCGTCTATATCAGCTACTGGGGCTTCGATGGCGACGACGCTCCCGCCTGCTTGGTGACGGACTTCAGCGTCTTCTGAAATCCGTGAATCTGCACGTCACGTCAGGAGCGCGAGGCGATGGAGGATGGCGTAGCGCGTACAGCGGCAGGCCGCGTCAGCGTCGCGGAGGTTACGCAGGCCAACTGGCGGGCCACGCTCAGCCTCGGTGTCGCGCCAGAGCAGCAGCGCTTCATCGCAGACTATGCCCCCATCGCCATGCTGGCGCTCGCCAAAGCGTACATCCGCCCCGGTGGCCTCGTCTGGACGCCCTACGCCTTCTTCGCGCATGATACTGCGGCCACGGCTAACGCGCTGACCGACGCAGATGGCGTGATGGTCGGCTTCACGACGCTGGCCTATGCGCCGGAGAGCGCCGACGACTACTGGCTCTTCCATTACTTCATTGACCAGCGCTACCAGGGGCGCGGCTATGGCGCGCTGGCGCTCGATCACCTGCTCGCGCTGATTCGCGAACTCCATCCGCGTTGCCGCGCCATCCAGTTGACGGCCCACCCGGAGAATCCGCGCGCCCAGCGGCTCTATACGCGCGCAGGCTTCCGCGCCACGGGCGAGTTGCTCGACGGCGAGCCGCGCTATCGCCTGGAATGGTAGCGAGACGACGCGCCGCGCAACGCTCTTCAGAACTGTGAACAGACCGTATACGCCGAAGCACAGAGCATGGACGGCTTGAACGGCGCAATGCTACAATAGGTGGCGCGCCCCACCGCCTGGAACCCTACCCTGCGCTGTTCCAGACGACGTCGGCGCAGGAGGCGCCAGCTATGCTTGTGCGTGAATCGCGGACCCAGCCGCCGCCATTGGAGAGCTACTCAGACACGCCGCTCTTCAACACCAAGGCGGTGGTCCACCAGACGGGCGTGCCGGCGCCGACCCTGCGCGCGTGGGAGCGACGCTATGGCATCCTCGCGCCGCGCCGGGGCGACAACGACTATCGGCTCTACTCTGAGCGCGACATGGCTATCATCTCGTGGCTGCGCGAGCGCGTCGAGACGGGGCTGACCATCAGTCAGGCGATTGCCCTGCTGCGCGCGCTCGAACCCTCCCGCCGCCGCGCGCGTCGCGCCCGCGCCAGCGGTCCGCTCGCGTCGGAAGCCACCGAGGCCCGC
>JAICSR010000292.1 GCA_025936795.1 Ktedonobacterales bacterium
CAGCGCCACAAACCAGGCGTCGCCCAGGCCAAAGGCCAGGAGGATGATCCAGGTGAGCGCAGCGTAGATCGCGGCGACGATCACCTGCGCGCGGAAGAAGCCTGCGAAGATTTCGTTGACGTTACGCTGGAACAGACGCGCGTTGGGCTCCCACTTCGGCGGGAGCCTGGTCACCACCGCCTCCACCAGCACATCGCCCTGCAACATCATATAGAACGAGATGATGACGACCAGGGTGGCGCCGAAGACCGCTGTCCCCACGGCGCTGAAGATCTGGGTCGCGCTGCCCGCCGAGGAGCGCGAGACCGAGCTGATGACCTGTAGCGCCTCCGCCACGGCCTGCGAGCCGAGGTTCTGCGCATCGGTGGGCGTGAACCCGAGGAAGCGGAGCAACGTCGTGATCTGCGCGCCCAGACCACTGGCCCCGGCGTGCGGCGAGAGGATGACGCTGATGCGCCCCGCCAGCAGACTGACCTGCGCCTCGACCACTGGCACGGCGAGCGCGGCCACCCCGACACTCGCCAGCAAGAGGGCGAGATAGATGATCGAGACGGCGACGACCCGATGCACCCCCAGCCGCTCGAGTCGGCCTGAGAGTGGCGCGAGAATGAAGGTGACAATCCAGGCGAGCAGGAAAATCACGAACACATCGCCGACAATGGCGAGCGCGCTCCACAGCGCCTGGACGATGTAGATGAGCAGGGCGATAATACCGAGCGCCACCAGCGCTCGCAGCGAGCGATGACGTTGTAGCGCGTCTCGCATGGCGTCTCTCCTCCCGGTCAGCAGTCCGCACGCTCGTCGCTGATGGCGACCGACTGACGCTAGAGCGCAGGGGCAGCGACGCCGTTGGATGCGCCGGATGCGCTGGATGCGCTGGATGCGCTGGATGCATTCGCCTGCGCAAGCGTCTCGATCACGGCGTCGAATGCGTCCGCTGCCGTGACGCTTTCCAACGCATCACAGGCGCCTAGACAACGAGCGCTGCGCCAGAATACATCGCTTCCCACGAATGCGACTGGCTCCCGGCAGGGCGTGCGCGGCAGCAGCAGGCGTCCCTGGCGCGGGCGCCGCGGTATGGGGCGAAAACTGGCGGGCACGGTTGGCCCGAAGATGCCGACATAGGGAACGCCTAGCGTAGCGGCGGCATGTAGCAGGCCCGAATCATTGCCAATGAACAGCGCGCTCCACTCGATCAGCGCGAAGGCGCCCAGCAGCGACAGCCGCCCCGCCGCGACGATCGGCTGCGCGCCTGGTGGCAGGTCTGTCCCATCCCGCGCCAGCGCCGCCACCTGCTCCGCCAGCGCCCGCTCGTCGGGGCCACCCAGCAGCGCGACGCGGGCGCCCTGCTCGCGCCAGAGCCGCTGGATGAGCGCGGCGAAACGGTCGGCGGGCCAGCGTTTGCGCCCATCCAACCCAGCGCCGCCGGGATGCATCGCGATCAGCAGGGGCGCCTCATGTGTGCCGCCATGCGCGTTGGCGTGCGACGGGGCATGCGCCTCCAGAAAGCGGGCCGCTTCGGCCTCGGCGCTGGCAGGTAGAGTGAACGCTGGCCGCTGATCAACGCTTTGCCAGGGCGGCAGGCCCAGTTCGCGGGCGGCGTCGTAGTAGTGCGCGGTGGCGTGGGCGGCGCGCCAGGCCGCATGCCGCGCCGGAATCAGCCACCAGAGCCGGTCGAACTTCATGTACGTGCGGCGCGGAATGCCAGCAAGCAAGCTGATCCACTTGAACGCGGGGCTGGTGAAGGTGATCGCCCAGTCAAAGCGCCGCGCGCACACGGCGGCGATGAGGCCCGGCGTTGTCAGCGCCGCGCCCAGGCTACGCGGCGGCGTGAAGATCAGCGTCTCGTCCACGCCCGGCAGACGCGCCGCCAGCGCCGCGTTCGAGCGGTAGGCCAGCGCGGTGATCGTCGCGCGGGGATAGCGCTCGCGCAGCGCGCGGGTCGTCGGCGCCAGCCAGATCGTGTCGCCGATGGGCAGCATCGCCAGCAGCAAGATGCGCGGCTGGCCATCTGATTGCTCGCCTGCTTGCCCACCTACGCTGTGAGCGCGTGCGCCCAGCGTCCGTGCGTCCATCAGTCCCTCGTATTCCTGTCATAGAGCAGGCGGTAGAGCAGCGCGTGGGGCTGCTGGCGCGGGCCTGCCACGGCGTCATCGGGCAGCGCGGCGGTCAGGCGGCGCAGCAGGATGACCGCCGAGAGCGCCAGCGGCGCTAGCGGAGAGATCCGCCCGCCGCGCACGCTGCGCACACTGCGCAGGCCACAGGCGAGGGGAAAGAGCGCCGCCGCGACGAAACATCCCAGCGGCACGGAGCGGCTGCGGTTGGGGCGCCCGTCCTGTCCGTCACCACCTGCTGCGCGGCGTTTGCCCAGCACGCGCCAGGTCGAGCCGACGATCATCGGTGTCAGGCTCACTCCCCACGCGACCGGGTCCATCAGGGCGGCGGCGCCGACGAAGGCGCTGATGCCCCGCCCGCCACGGAACCTCAACGGCGCTGGCCAGCATTGCCCGGCGGCGCCCAGCACGCCCGCCAGCGCGGCGGTGGTTGGCGGCGCGCCCAGCGCTAGCGCCAGTGCCGGTGGCAGCGCGCCCTTGGAGGCGTCGAAGAGCCAGCCGACGAGCGCAAGCGCCTTGCCCCAGCGCCCGCCAAGCTGCAGCAGATTGGTGGCGCCCACGTTGCCTGAGCCAGTCGCGCGCAGGTCCACTCGCGCGCGCCGCCCTAGCCAGTAGACCAGCGGCGTGGAGCCGTAGAGGTAGGCCCCCGTCCACAGCGCCGCTGTGCGCCCAGGCCCCCACGCGCCTTTAGCCCTCGTCATCGGTCGCCTCGTCCGTCGCCTCGCCCGGCAGATCAGCGTAGAACGCGACCCCCAGCAAGCCAGGCCCGCAATAGCCGCCCATCACCGGAGTAAACTCGGTGGTATAGAGTTCAGCGCAGTCGAATCGCTCACGAATCTCCTGTTCCAGCGCGCGCGCCTCGGCCTCCGCATCGGCGTGCTGGACGGCGGCGTGCAGACGTGCGCCAGCGGGAACCATCGTGCGCAGGCGCTCCAGCAGCCGCCGGATGGAGCGCTTGCGGGCGCGCACACGCTCCAATACCTGCACGTCGCCCCCGCCCAGCACGAAGATGGGCTTGATCGAGAGCATCCCGCCGACGATGGCCGCCACCTGCGGGATGCGCGAGGCCCGCGCCAGGTAGTCGAGCGTGTCGAGCGTCACCAGCAGCCGTATACGGCGGCTCACGCGGGTCGCCGCGGCGGCTACCACATCGAGCGGCGCGCCCGCGACGGCGGCGCGAGCGGCGGCCAGCGCAACGAAGCCCTGCCCCATCCCAGCCGAGCGCGAGTCCACCACGCGGATGCTGGCGCCGGGCAGCGCCTCAGGCGCGAGTTGCAGGGCGAGGCGTGTGGAGCGTTGCATCGTGCTGATCGAGCCATCCACGCAGACCGTCACGACATCCTCGCCGCGCTGCGCCGCGCGTCCCCAGGCCTCCAGATACTCGCCTGGCGAGGGCGGTGAGGTCTGCGGAATCGTCCTGGCGCGGCGCAGCAGCTCATAGAACTGCGCAGGGGACAGGTCCACGCCATCGCGATAGACCGTGTCGCCGATGGAGTAGGGGATTGGCAGGATGTCCACGCCATAGCGTTGCGCCAGCGCTGGCGGCAGGCAGCAGGTGCTCTCCGCCACCACGGCCACCCGCCTGACGGGCTGCATCGTCTGGCGCGCGGATTCATCGAGCGCTGATCTCATCTCGTCCCTCCCTGTGTCGGCGCCATCGGCGCCTCAGCGCCGCACGCGGCCTGCGTCATCGGTGTGGAGTGGCGCGCCGCCAGCCCAGCCAGCGCCTCCAGCGTGACGAATGCGCGCGTGGTCGCTATCTCGCGCACTGCCTGTGACACCCGGTCGTTGACTGGCGTCGCGACGCCCAATGCGCGCCCCTGGCGGCTGATCTCGCCGTTGAGGTACTCGATCTCGGTCGCTCTGCCGCGCGCGATGCTCTGCCAGGTCGAGCCGCGCACGGGCAACCGTCCCAGCCGCGACTTCGCCGCCAGCGCCAGTGTCTGCTCGGCGAGTGGCGCTGGCAGCGACTCCAGCAGTGTCGGCATCAATCCTTGCAGCAGCGCCACCAGCCCCGCCGAGGGATTCTCGCGCAGCAGTCCCGGCGCGAGGCCATAGAGGCCGTGATCGAGGCGCACGCCCGCCGCACGCGCCACCATAACGCCCTCGCGCATCAGCGCCAGCGAGAGGCGCCGCCCCAGCCGCGAGCGCGCCAGCGTGGGCAGCGGTTGACCGGTTGCCGCGCACAAGCCGTTGTTCAGATTCGAGATCAGCTTGCCCCAGCGCACGCCCGCCAGATTTGCGGTGATGAAGGTCGGCGTGGCGTTGTTCAACACAGTGCGCAATGCTCGCACACGCGCCGATGGTCGCCCCCACGGCTCGCCCAGCGTCAGCCAGCCGGGGAACTGGACCTCGATCTCGCCAGGGCGCAGGTAGGCGATGGCGCTCATCACCACGCCGCCGACGATGCGGCTCCGACCAACCACCTCGGCGGCGATCTCATCGGCGCGCACCCCATTTTGCAGCGTCACAATCGGCGCATCAGGCGCGAACGACGCCAGCGCCGCGCACGCTTCCGCCACATCCTGCGTCTTGACGGTCAGCAGGATGACCTCTGGGGCAAAGTCGGCCTCGGCGCGCAGATCGGTCGTGGCGCGCAGCGGCTGCCGCGCCACCCGACCATCGGCGAAGCGTAGCGCCAGGCCCTGCGTTTGGAGCGCCGCGACCTGCTCAGGCCGACCCTGCGCCAGCACAGCGTGACCGCGCCGGGCGAGCCGCGCGCCCAGATAGCAGCCGATGGCGCCCGCGCCAACGATGGCAATTCGCATCCGCTCCCTCCACTGGCGCTAGCTGGACTGTGACACGCCGCTGATCGCCTGTGCTGGCGACGTGGGCGCGGCTGGAGGCGGGACAGCGGCTGGGCGCTCGTAGCGGTCGCGCAGCAGCGCCTGGGCGGCGTAGGTCGCAGCCAGCGTGGCGGCCAGCAGTCCCACCGCTACCGCCGCCGAGGCGCCCGTCGCGATCACCGCGCAGACCAGCGTCAGCCGCTCGCCCACCAGCCATTTGTGGGCCGCCAGCGCCTCAGGCCGCTTCAGCGCATTCCCGCGCAGCAGCAGCGCGCCATAGATGCGCGCGTCGAGCGCCAGCGCAATCGCGAAGAGCGCCCACGCCAGAGCGTCCGGTCGCAGCAATACAAACAGCCCTGCAAGCCACCACGGCGGCGAGGGAATC
>JAICSR010000509.1 GCA_025936795.1 Ktedonobacterales bacterium
CCAGACTTCCTGCTGACCTTTGGCGCTGCGCCCAAGGGATTCTCCTCCAGCGCCATCATCGGCGCAAGCGCGTGGGCGCTGGCGACCCACCTGCGCGTGCCTGTTGACGAGATCACGCACGCCCAGGCGCAAGGGCTGCTAAGCGGCGCGATTGGCGATTGGCGCGCGGTTGGCGCGCCCGCTGGCCTGCCTGCGCGTGTCTTCGGGCTGGCGGGCATGCCAACGCCACCAGGCGTCGCGCTGCCAGCCAACGCGACGAAACTACCATCCATCAGCGCGTTGCTCGCTGCGTTGCGGGCGACGCCGGGAGCTGTGGCGGCGCTGCCAGCGGAGGCGTTCGACTGGACGATCCACCATGTCGGCGTGGATGGCGTGTTCGCGGCGCAGGGGCGTGGTGACGTGACCAAGGGCGGGCTGGGAGCGCTGCCGCTGCGGCTCTGCGTCGCCGATGCGCTGGCGAAGCAGGGCTGTGACCCGGCGAAGGTCGGCGCGGCGACGCCGAAGGCGCTGACGAGCGCGGCGCAGACGCTTGATCTGGTCGCGGTCGGCGACATCATGTTGGGACGCGGCGTGCTCAACCAGATGCTCGCGCGCAACGACTTCAACTTCCCCTACCGCGCCATCCACGATGAACTGGCGCAGGGCGATCTGCGCGTGGGCAACCTGGAGTGCATGGTAACGGACCTCGTCGCGCCGCCCTCCGACAACGCGACCTTCACCTTCATCTGCCCGTCGAAGGGCATCGCGGGGCTGACATATGCGGGCTTCGACATCGTGACGCTGGCCAACAATCACGCCAATGGTGAGGGGCAGACTGTCTTCGCCGACCAGCGCCGACTGCTGAAGCAGAGCGGCATCCTGCACTGCGGCGGCGGCGATTCGCTGGCCGAGGCGACCGCGCCCGCCATCAAATCGGCGAAGGGGACGCGCGTGGCGATCCTCAGCTACGACAACATCATGCCGCAGGGGCCATTCGCCAGCGCGACAAGCTGGGGCCTCGCGCCAATCGACTTGGTCACGCTGCCCGGCGATCTCGCCACAGCGCACGAGCAGGCCGATCTGGTGATTCCCTACTTCCACTGGGGCATCGAGTACACTAAAGACCCCACGACCTATCAGCAGAGTGTGGCCCACGCGGCGATTGACGCGGGCGCCGATATGGTGCTGGGCAACCATCCCCACTGGACGCAGGCCATCGAGCAGTACAAGGGCAAGCTGATCATCTATTCGATGGGCAATTTCGTCTTTGACCAAGATTGGTCTGAGGAGACGATGGAGGGGATGCTGCTGCATCTCTACTGGCGCGCGGGCAAGCTGGTCAGTGTGCGCTTTCGCCCGACCAAGGACCACAACCGCTGCCAGCCCACCGTGATGTCGCCTGCCGAGGCGGTCGGCGACTTCGCGCGCATGTGGTCTGGCACGGATATGCTGGCTGCCGGGCTGCACGGCGCGGGATGAGTGGGATGAGCGGGACGAGCGAGAGAAGCATGCTGGAATATCATCCCGTCACGCGCGGGCGCCGCGCCGACCTCGCCCGCTTCTCGGAGCGCCACGGCAGGTTTCGCTATTGCTCCTGCATGCGCTGGCGGCTGACCAGCGCCGAATACACCCGCTCGACCAAAGCGAGCCGCATCGCCACACTCGATACGCTGGTCGAAGCGGATATACCGGTCGGCGTGCTGGCGTATCTGGATGGCGAGCCAGTCGGCTGGGTCAGCGTCGCGCCGCGCGAAACCTACGGCGCGCTGGAACGCTACCGTGCACTGGCGCGCATAGACGATGCGCCCGTCTGGTCGGTGGCTTGCTTCTTCCTAGATAGCCATGTTCGGCGGCAAGGCGTCACGCTGGGCCTGCTGAATGCCGCCGTCGCCTATGCCCACGCACAGGGCGCGACGATCATCGAAGGCTATCCCGTCGCGCCCAACGCCCGCCTCTACACCTACATGGGTTCGCCCGCCACCTTCTTCGCAGCGGGCTTCGTGGATGTGACCCCGGCTGGCCGCAGCCGTCTGGTGATGCGCTACGTGGTGGAGTGATGCGGATTCAGCGAGCTCTCGTTGCGCAGCGCCCCCTCCCCAACCCCTCCCCCGCTGCGGCGGGAGAGGGGCTTGCGTGGGTCGCGTGCGCCTCGTTGGTTCATGCGGGAGAGCAGAGGCGATGGATGCGGTCGAGTACGCCGTCCAGGTTGGCGTGGACCTCATCGTTGGTGATGCGGATGATGCGATAGCCGCTAGCGACCAGAATCGCGTCACGCTCAGCGTCTGCCTCGCGCTGCTGCTCATGGATCGCGCCGTCTACCTCGATGATGAGATGTGCGCTATGGCAGTAGAAATCTACGATGAAACCGCACAGCACATGCTGCCGTCGGATATGCAGCCCGTTGAAGGTATGGCGGCGAAGCTGATCCCAGAGCAGCGTCTCCGCTGGGGTCATCTCCTGGCGCAGCTCACGCGCTCGGTTGCGCTTGACACCGGACATACGCGGCATGGCTGCCCCCTCCCCTGGCCCCTCCCCCGCTGCGGCGGGAGAG
>JAICSR010000560.1 GCA_025936795.1 Ktedonobacterales bacterium
ACTCGTCAGCCAGGCGTCGCCTTTCGCCAAGAAGAAATCGCCGACATCGCCCGCGAGGTTGAGGCTGAGGCTGATGCCGACGCTGATGCCGACGTATCGACGCTCGGCTGGCGGTTGAAACCGCGCCTGGCGGGCCTGCGGGCCGCGAAGTCCGCCTGGGCGGACTGGGACTCGGCTGATCCAGAACCCGCATAGGCGGGTTTTGTGGCGGCCTTAGTCGCCTTCAGGCGCGGTTTCAACCGCTAGCGCCCGGCTCATCGCGCTCGGCGAGACTGGCTGCGGCCAGCGCCTCGGCCAGGCTGTCGTAGCGGGCGAAGGCGGCGACCTGCTGGTGATCATTCACGCGGAAGGTGGAGGCGAGCGCACGTTCGCCTGTGATGGCTCCGGTCGCCAGGTCGCGCCAGACGCCAGTCTGCTCCAGCGCGACCATCTGGCCACGTGCGAAAGCGCGCTGGGTAGTGAGCGTCAGCCCGGCCCGCGCCAGCCAATCCTTCAACAGTTGATGGCCGAAGCCTGACCCACGCGGCCCGATGATCTCGATGTCGGGCGCTGAGAGTTCCAGCAGCCGGGGGATGTCCTGCGCGTTCGCGGCGTCTTGCCACGCCTGCGCGACTCGCAGCGACATGGACGTGGTCATTGACTTGCCCCTCTACACGTCTGCGCTATTGCCCCAGCTAATCGAGCGGATCGGCGCTGGAAACCAGCCGCACGCCGAGCTGTTGCATCGCGGCGAACTCCATGTCTGCGAGCGCGTCGAAGTTGATCGTCGGGTGCGCGACCGAGCTTACACAGTCGCGAAGCAGATACAGGCGGCGTAGCGCGTCGGGAGCGCCGCCGCAGTGGGCGACGAGTTGCCGCGCGGTCTCTAGCACACAATGCGACTTGGCCTCACCCGCGAGGTAGACGCGGCCGTGGCTCATCACCTCGTCCAGCAACGCCATATTCAGCCCGCTCGCCGCATCGTCTGGATCGGGAACCTCGGCGCCGAAGATTCCGTAGAACTCGGTGCGCGCCGTGCGGCCCTTGCTCACGTAGATCGGCTGGGTCTGGCGGGCGATGCTGTGCCAGGCGACGGCTTCGCTCAGGGCAGGCGTTAGCATGTGACCAAGCGTCCCCTCCATGGTATGCGGTGGCCAGATCATCAGGTCTTTCTTGGCTTGGCGCGCGAGCAGGCGCAGATACGTGCGCGACCACTCCGGCTGCATAGTGGGCGCCCAGACGCCGCGCTCCACCTCCGCGACGGTGATGGTGGTGAAGGGCTGCGGATGCTCGCCCGTCACGGGATTGACCCACCAGGCGCTATAGAAGATGTGGATGGGCAGGTGGGTATCGAGCGAGAGGTAGATGCGCGTGATGCGGCCAGCGTTGCGATAGAGCCAGGCGAGCAGCCGCGCGACATCATCCTGCGCGCCAGGGACGGCCAGCGCTCCGGTTGGCGCGACGAAATCGTGCTGATAGTCCACGAGCGCCAGCGCCAGCGTCTCCGCGTCCTCCCGCGCTGGTCGCAGACCCGCGCTCAGCCCTGCCTGCATGAAGGCGCTCAGCCGCGCAGCGTATGGCCCGCGCACGACATCATCAGCAGCATACAGAGCGGGCGCGCGCCCCTGGCTGAGCATGTAAACCCTCCTTCGCGGCTGGCGCATCTTGCGCGGACGGCGACATCACAACGACATACAGCGTACCACGCGCCGCCGCCATGATAGAATGCCCACAGCGAGCCGCCGACGCGCTCAGACGGAGTGGGAGGGGCATGGGTGATGGCGCGGATGCAGGTATTTGTTAGCCACAGCCACGCGGATGATACGTTTTGCCGTGCGGTGGTCGAGGGGCTGCGCGGCGCAGGGGCCGATGTCTGGTATGACGAGCATAACCTGGGGTCGGGCCAACTGATGGAGGTAATCCAGCGCGAGCTTGGCCGCCGCCCCGTCGTGATTCTGATCCTCTCAAAAGCCGCCTTTGCCTCGCGCTGGGTGCGCCGTGAGATCGTCTGGGCCTATGAGCTGCTTGATCGCGACCCCGCGCGCCTGCTGCTGCCCGTTACCGCTG
>JAICSR010000056.1 GCA_025936795.1 Ktedonobacterales bacterium
CGTATCGAGCACGGCCAGCACGTCGGTGACGTATTTGACGTTGAAGATCACTTCCATGCCCGCGCCATCCACCGCCGCCTCTTCGATGGTCGAGGTGGTGTCGCCGACCTCCTCCGCCGTCGCCTGAATCGTCACGACGCCTGGTGTCAGGCCGCCTGGCTCGCCGCCCTCCACCTTCAGCCGCACGATGTTGGCGCTGTCGCGCGCGAAGAGGGTCGCCGTCTTGGCCGCCTGGCGGAACTGATCGGTTGGCAGGGTCACACGGGTCGAGTGGCTCTTTGGCACGATCTGCTCGAAGTTGGGGAACTGCCCGGCGATCAGGTTCGAGAGCATCTCCACATCGCCCGCGCGGAAGAGTACCTGATTGCGGTTGGGTGTCACGACCATACGCGCTTCACCCTCCGCCGGGAGGATGCGCGCCAGCTCGGTCAGCGACTTCGCCGGGATCAGCACGTCGCTCATGTTCGGCGCGCCGGGTAGCTCGGTGGTGGCCACCGCCAGCCGGAAGCTATCCGCTGAGGCCAGCGTCAGCCGCTCGTCGCGCACACGCGCCAGCACCCCCGTGAAGACCGGGCGCGCGTCGTCGGTCGCGGCGGCGAAGGCGACCTCGCCGATCATCTCGCGCAGTTCGGCGGCGTCGAGTGTCACCGCCTGCTCGCCCGTGTCGCCGCTGGGCAGCGTCGGGAACTCCGCCGGGTCCATCCCGCGAATCGTCGCCTGGCTGCGCTGCCCGCTCACCTTCAGCGACTGGCTCTCTGGCTGCAACTCCAGCTTCACATCGGTCGGGCTGAGGGTGTTGACGAAATCGGTCAGCAGCCGCGCGGGCGCTGTCGTCGTCCCCTCCTGCTGAATGTTCGCGGGCATCCAGCAGGTGATGGCGATCTCCAGATTCGTCGCCGAGAAGCGCAGCCGATCTCCCTCAGCCGCCAGCAGAATATTCGAGAGGATCGGCAGTGTAGTGCGGGTGGAGACGGCGTGGCCCACAGTGGAGAGGCCCTTCGCCAGGTCTTGCTGCTTGCAGGTAAACTTCACGATCTAGCCTCCTCGGCAGGCGCCTGCTGTCATCAGGCGCCTGTGACCATCTGACCAGCGCGACGCGCCTGTGTAGTATACACCTCGCGCGCGGCGAACTGGCCACTTGCCTGACCTTCATTCGCCGTTCTTTCGCTGCTAGTTCAAACGCGCCACATGCCTCGAAAGTCAGGCCGCCAGGCGACCCTTTAACCGCTGCACGTCGGCTTTCCACCGCTTATCCACTACGCTTCCACCAGCTATCCCCAGTTATCCCCCAGCTATCCGCTGCATCGTGCGCCAACATTCTGGCCGCTTGTGGGCGCCAATGCGCAGTTTTGCGCCTTCGCTACGTCATATAGGATGAGTGGAGCAAGAGACGCAAGAGACGCAAGCGAACGCAAGCGCGCGCCATGACGGCCACGAGTCCGCACTGGCCGTGCGTCATGGTCTGGGCGCTCTGGCACGGATTCCGCGTGCAGGGCGGGACGAAGCGCGACGAGATAGGGAAAGGGGTAGCGCGCATGTGGAGAGAACCAGGCGAACCATCGGCAGCCAATATGACACCAACCGCGCCAGCCGCAGATGGAACTTCCCGGCGCATACGCGCACGGCGCGTCGGGTTGATTCTCCTGTGCGTCGTCGCACTACTCGCCGCGATTGGCGCGGGCGGAGTCGTCGCAGCGCAGCGCTACGCCAGCGTCACCCGCGTCGCAGCGCCGCCAGCGGTTACCTTCACCGCCGAGCTTGCGCCGATTGTCCGCCCCGGTCTCCCCAGCCAGCAGGCGCCCGCCCCGCTCTCCGTGGCGAGCTGCCCCTGCTCCGCAGCGCATGAGAAGATTCCCGCGCCCAGCTACGGCGTGCCGCAGATCAACGGGCAGGTGGTGCTGGTCAGCCTCACGCAGCAATGGGTCTGGGCCTACCAGGATCAGCGCCTCGTCATGGCCAGCGCCGCGACGACCGGCATGCCGCAGTTGCCCACGCCGACGGGCGTCTACCACATCATGATGAAGGAATCGAACGTCGAGTTCTACTCACCCTGGCCCTACGGCTCGCCCTACTACTACACCCCCGAACACGTTGACTACGCGATGCTCTTCCGCGAGGGCGGTTACTATCTGCACAGCGCGAGCTGGCGGCATGCGTTTGGCCCTGGCACCAACGTGCCGCATACCGACCCCGATGGGACCTGGGAGACCGGTAGTCACGGCTGCGTCAATCTGCCGGTCAACGCGGCGAGCGCGCTCTATGGCTGGATTGGCATTGGCGCGACGGTCATCATTGTGCGTTAGCGCGCCGCGCGCTACTCCCACTACTCCATAGCGCCCCATCCTATAGCTGGTCCATAATATGCTCTTTGCGCCTGTGTAAGGCGTCCCTCAGGCAGGGAAGCGCGGTGAGAAGCGCAGGCGTAGACTCCATGCGGCAAGGAATCGGCGGCGTGGACAGCAAGGAGCATGCTGAATGTCATCTGACACGCATACCAATCTCCCAGACCCCGCAGCGGCGAGCCTGCCACCTGCCCAGGGATCTGCCCGCGGACCTACTCGGGGCGATGACTACGGCGACGCACGCAATGACCAGGCGGCGCCAGCGTACTCGGAGCACGCGGAGCGGCTGGATGATGGTGGCCTGGATGATGGCGCTCCGGAGAGTCCCGCGATCACGCTGGAGCCGGGCGGCTCGCTCATCTTTGGCCACAGCGCCGAGAGCGACATCAGGCTGGATGATGCCCAGATCGGCGCACAGCAGGCCCGCCTCTCGCGCGCAGCGGACGGCGCCTACCTGCTGGAGAATCTCGATCAGGCGCATCCGATCTACGTGAACGGGCTGGCGATCACCGAGGCGCAACTCGCGCCAGGCGCCGAGGCGCGGCTGGGGCAGACTAGCTTTGTGTTCACTGGCTCCAGCCTCATCAAATACGACGACCTGCGCGCCATCCAGGTTGATGCCCTGCACCTGCGCGAGACGATCCGAATTGGCCCCTTCAGGCGGCGCTCGAAGACGCTGCTCGACGATATCTCGCTGAGTATCCCACCTGGGGCGTTCGTGGCGATTGTTGGCAGCTCTGGCGCAGGCAAGACAACTCTGCTCAACGCGCTGAATGGGCAGCGCCCCGCACAGTTGGGCGTCGTGCTCTACAATGGGCGCAATCTCTACCAGGAACTCGATGTGTTCAGCCAGGCGCAGGGCTATGTCCCGCAGGATGACATCATCCACAAATACCTGACCGTCGAGCGTGCGCTCTTCTACGCCGCGCGCCTGCGTCTGCCCGCTCATCTCACCCGGCGCCAGATTCATGCGCGCATTGATGAGGTGCTGGACGACATTGATATGACCGCGCAGCGCCATCAGGTGATCGCGCGGCTAAGCGGTGGCCAGCGCAAGCGCATCAGCATCGGAGTGGAGTTGCTCGCGCGGCCCGGCGTCTTCTTTCTCGATGAGCCAACCTCTGGCCTCGACCCCGCGCTCGACCGCCACGTCATGCAGCTCCTGCGCAAGCTCGCCGATCGCGGCCAGACGATTGTGATGACGACGCATACGATGGCGCACATTGATCTGTGCGACTATATCTGCTTCCTCGCGCCTGGCGGCAAGCTCGCGTACTTTGGCTCGCCGCAGCAGATGCAGAGCCATTTCCAGATGAACGACTATGCCGACATCTTCGCAGCCCTGCATAGCGACCCCGACCGCTGGGTGGCATTCTTTCGCCAGTCGCCAGACTATCTGCGCTATGTGGACGGTCCGCGCCTGCAATCGGAGAACAAATCGCAGCCGCGCCCAGCCGGGGCCACGGCGAGAGCGGCCACCATCCAGCGTGTGGGCACGGCGCGCCAACTGCTGCTGCTGACGATGCGCTACCTGGAGATCTTTCTGCGCGACCGCATGAATCTGCTGATTCTGCTGGCGCAGGCGCCCGTCATCGCCTTGCTGGTGGCCTCGCTCACCAACCACGACATCGTGCGCCACCTGACGAGCATGCCTGGCCTCACGCCCCAGCCAGACATCTATGCCCAGCGCTCGCTCTTCATCATGGTTTGCTCAGCGGCGTGGTTTGGCATCATCAACGCCGCCCGCGAGATCGTGAAGGAGCGGCCCATCTATCGGCGTGAGCGCGCGATCTACCTCGCTATCGTCCCCTATGCGCTCTCTAAGGCGCTCGTGCTGGGCGCGCTGGGACTGGCGCAGAGCGCCATCTTGCTGCTGATCGTCGGCTCGCGGGCGGGCTTCCCCACGCATGGCCTGCTGTTCCCTGGCCAGCATGGCTCCTTTGGCGAGATGCTGCTGACGCTCTGGCTGGTGACCCTGGTGGGCATTGCGATGGGATTGATGGTCTCGGCGCTCGCGCCCAACGCCGACCGCGCGGTGAGCCTGGTGCCGCTGCTGCTCGTGCCGCAGATCATCTTCGCCAGTGTGATCTTCGATCTGTCAGGTGGCGCCGCTGTCGTGAGCTGGTTCGCGGCCTCGCGCTGGGGCGTGCAGGCGCTCGGGAGCATCGCGCGTGTACGCGACCGCTACTCCGGCCAGGAGCATGCGTTCTATAGCAGCACAGCGTCGCATCTGATCGGCTTCTGGCTTGCGCTGGTCGGCCTGATCGCCCTGTACTCGCTCCTGACGCTGATCGCCCTGCGCCGCAGCGATGGCCCGGAGAAGCGCTAGGAAGCCCCCTCCCCAACCCCTCCCCCGCTGCGCGGGAGAGGGGCTTTTCGGTCTCCCCTCGCCCTCTGGGAGAGGGGCTGGGGGAGCTAGCGCACGCTGCGGCGCGCCGGGGTTCTGCTGCTCTTGCCGCCCTTGCCCTTGCTGTCGTCGTCGCGCTCGTTCTGGCGCTCGCGGAACTCCAGCCGTAGCGCTGTGCCATCGAAACCGAACGCCTGCCGCAGTTGATTCTCCAGATAGCGCTGGTAGGAGAAGTGCAGCAGCGCGGGATCATTGACGAAGAAGATGAAGGTGGGCGGGCTGACCTCGGCCTGCGTGACGTAGTAGATGCGCATCGGGCGCCCCTGCACGACCGGGGGATGATGCCGCTGCACGGCCTGGCGAATCACGTCGTTCAGTTGCGAGGTCTGCACGCGCTGCTGGCGTGTCTCCCAGATCTTGAGCGCCTGATCGAGAATCTGGTTGACGTGGTAGCGATTCTTGGCGGCAGAGAAGATGATTGGCGCATACGGCGCGAACTTGAAGCGCTCGCGCACGATCTCGCGATACTTCTCGGCGTCGGTCGGCTCATCCTCCAGCGCGGCGGCGTTGCCCCCTGGCTTGAGCGAGACGGGATACTCCGGGTCGGCCTGCGCGTCGGCCTGACGCAGCGCCTCGCGCACCAGGTCCCACTTGTTGATGACGATCACCATGCCACGCGCCGCGTCGTGGATGTAGCCAGCGATGTGGGTATCCTGGGCGGTGATGCCGTCCACGCCGTCAATCATCAGCACGGCCACGTCGCAGCGGTCAATCGCGCGATTCGAGCGGATGACGCTGTATTTCTCCACACCCGCGCCGACACGCCCGCGCCTGCGAATGCCCGCCGTGTCGAGCAGCGCGATCTGCTGGCCGTTATGCTCCACCAGCGTATCCACTGTGTCGCGCGTGGTGCCGGGGATGTCGCTGACGATCACGCGGTCCTGGCCGAGGATGGCGTTGACCAGCGACGACTTGCCGACATTGGGGCGCCCGACGATAGCGATGCGCGGTACCCCGTCGTAGGGGTCTTCCTCCTCGGACTCATCACGCGGTGGCAGCGCCTCCACCACGACATCGAGCAGGTCGCCAGAGCCAGTGCCAGAGGTGGCCGAGAGCGTGATCGGCTCGCCCAACCCCAGCGAGTAGAACTCGACGGCTTCCTGGCGGCGGGTAGCGTTGTCGGCCTTGTTCGCGCCCAGCGCCACCGGCTTGCCAGAGCGCCGCAGCAGCGCCGCGACCTCGTTATCGGCCTCGGTGATGCCCGACTTGGTATCTACCAGGAAGATGATGACATCGGACTCTTCGATGGCAAGCTGCGCCTGCGCAGTGACACGGTTGGTGATGTCATCGTCGCTGCCCATCTCCAGGCCGCCAGTGTCAATCACCGTGAAGGTGCGCCCATTCCACTCAGCGTCCGCGTAGATGCGGTCGCGGGTGGTGCCGGGCAGGTCCTCGACGATGGCCAACCGCTGGCCGACGAGCTTATTGAAGAGCGTGGACTTGCCCACATTGGGGCGTCCGACGATGGCGACGAGCGGTTTCATAGCTTTCCGGTTCCTGCCCTGCTGCGCGCTGGTGAGCGCTGGTGAGCGCGCGAGCGTACAGGCCCGCGACGATTGCATGGAGATGCGTATCGAATAGCATCGAATGGTATCGCGGCATTCTACCATACTGACGCGCAGCCCCGCCTGCGGCGCACACAATGGTCAGCAAATGTCCGCAGATGTCTTGAAGTACACAAGTTTGTATGCTACCGTTATCTGTTGGAGGCGACGAGACGCCTCAGCTTGCACCCGTCGCGAGGCGCCGCGCGCGACGTGGCCGAAGGAGGCAGCGGTACTCATGCGAACCGATAGCTATGCGAGCATTCTTGGCGCTGTGGCCACCGTGCTCGATCTGGCCGATGCGCGCAGCTTTGCCGTGCGCGACAGCAACCACGGCCTGACCCTTGACCTGGTGGATGGGCGCGGTGAGCGCCACGCAATAGACCTATCCGTCGCCGATGTGGCGGAGCTGATCTCGTGGGCGGAGTCGCGATCAGACCGCGCGATGGGGGGCGCCAGAGGCATCGCTGGCCGCGATGAAGGCGCGCTCCACGCATTCCTGGAGCGCCACACGCTCGTCGGCGCCCTCTAATCCCGCGCATCTCCCCCGCGTGGGCGCCTGACCCGTTCGTCACACACGCGCCGCCTGCTCAATGCTGAACAGGCGGCGATTTTTGTTGGGCCGAACCCTCACCCCCGGCCCCTCTCCCAGCGGGCGAGGGGAGTCTGGCCCCAAACAACCCAGGCGGATGTGTTCTTCAAGCGCCGAGCCGCTGCGCCAGCCGCGCGATCGTCTCGGCGATCAGTTGCGGCGCCGTCTCGAAGGAGAAGGACATCAGCACACGCTCGCCGCGCTGGTGCAGGCTACGCCCATACGGCCCGATGTTGATGACTGGCATGTCGAGCGCGCGCATCTCCTCCAGTGGCAGGCTATAGGCGCCCGGCGTCGCGCCAGCGTCATCGCGCCAGATCGGCATATTCGCGCGCAGCGCCGTCGCATCCACCAGCGGATCGAGCCGCAGATAGCTCATATCCGCCAGCAGCGGGAAGAACTCCTCCTCGACGAGCCGTTGCGCCGGATGCGCCGCCAGCGTCGCGCGCAGCGCATCGAGTAGCGGCGAGGGAACGGCGGGCACAGCGGGATAGAACGGCGGCGCATAGAAGATGACGACCGCTGGCCCCGTGCGCTCGCTCAGCGTCCAGAGCCGCTCCACCAGCCGCACGCAGCGTTCGCGCTTGTCCAGCTCGGCGGGCCAGCGCGCCCACTCCTCCGCCAGCGCGTCCGCCAGCGGCGCCTCGCCCAGCCGCGTGGCCACCTCGGCGCGCAACTCCTCCCAGCTGAGGACGTTCCCATCGTGCGATGATCGCAGCCCCGTCGGCGGCGCGCCATGCAGCAGCGTCCATTGCTGCTCGGCAACCTGCACGCGTCCCAGCGTGCGATTGAGCGCCGCCTGCGCCGCCGCGCGCATCTGCTCAAGCGCCTGCGCGGGGGTGCGCTCCAGCGTCAGCAGATTGAGATAGGTATAGGCGGTGAAGGGAATCTGCGTGTTGTAGACCGTCTTCGTATCGGTCGCGCGTAGCGTGACGGGTGGCGGCGTCGTTTGCCCGCGCACCGTCTCGCAATACACCGGATTCATGCTCACCTCGCCGATGATCTCGGCCAGCAGCAGATTGGCGTCCAGCCCGGCGAATGGCTCACCAGCATGCGAGGTCTGCCCGACGGCGAAGAAGCACGGCAGCAGCTTGCCCACCGAGCCAGTGTAGACCGGGCGTCGGTCATCGCCGGGGAAGCGCGCCGAGACGTAATCGGTGTTGATGGCGCCGACGAAGGTCAGCCCATGCGCGGCGCGCAGCCGCGCCAGCAGCCGCGCCGCCTCGCGCGCGCCAGCGGACTCGTTCTCCTCATCGGGCGTGGCGATCATCACGACCGAGAGCGAGAGCTGGCCCGCACGCGCCAGCCGCGCATAGTGGCGCAGCAGCGCGATGCAGATCGCCACGCCGCTCTTCATATCCGCCGCGCCGCGCCCATACAGCCAGTCGTCGGGAGTGTCCGTCTCGTCCTCGCGTACGCCGGGCGTCATCGTCGCCAGCGTGTCGAGCCGCTCGCGCAGGCCATCGGGATCGAGCGCCCACGGCTCCAGTGCGCCGTAGTCCGCCGTATCCACCGTGTCGAAGTGGCCCATCAGCGTGACCGTGCGTGTGGAGCGCCCGCGCACGAAGGCGAAGGCGTTGGCGCGGCCCCACGGGTCGCCGGGGATGGCCTCCAGCCCGATCTCCGTGTAGGCCTGGGCCAGATCGTCTGCGCCGAGCTGCTCCACGATTGCCTCGCCGACGCGATTCTCTTGCTCGCTGGGGCTGACACTGCGCAGGCGCACCAGCGCGAGGGTATGGCGGCGTACCTCATCGTACCAGGCGCGCTCAGGCGTGGGCGTCGTAGAAGACACGGCGAAACCTCCATCAGTGGGGGATGAGAACAGGCTAGTTGTCAAAAGTTAGCGTGTGGCGCGACCTCACCCCCTGGCCCCCTCTCCCGCAAGGAGAGGGGGAATCGGATCTCCGGACTCCCCTCGCCCCGTGGGAGAGGGGCTGGGGGTGAGGGCTGCCGTAACGTCCACTGTATCACCCATCGGCTGGCGGTTGAAACCGCGCCTGGATGGCCCTGCGGGGCCGCGAAGTCCGCCTGCGCGGACTGGGACCTGGATGCGAACCCGCGCAGGCGGGTCTTGTGGCGGCTTGCCGCCTTCAAGCGCGAATTCATTCGCCAGCCGCTCGCTTTACGAACCGACAACCACCTTGTAGCTCGTCGTCAGGAACGTCTGGGAGCCGGGAGGCAAGACTTTGACCTCCAGACCCCAATGTCCGGCCATCGTCAGGTCGCCCTGGCCGCTGTAGACACCTGGCTGCGACGCGCCAACCGCCTGCAACTGGAGCGACTGCTGGCCCATGTCCATGTCGAGGTTCTGGGTCAGCAGCAAGACGGCGGCTCCCGGAGTTGGCTGGCCCTGCGCATTGGCCACCGTCACGGTGAACGTGTTCCGCCCGAACTTCAGCGGGCTGACCTGAAGCGTGATCGCCGTGCCGCTGACCGTGTGCGTCTGATTGAACGCTCCGCCACCGCTGCTGGCTGGAATGGTCGCCTGGGTGGGCGTCAGCGTGCCAGCGAAGAGCGCCAGCAAGGCGACACAGAGCAGCACACCCACCCCCAGCAACGCCTCGCGGCGCAGCCAGTCTTGCATCTGCGCGCGCAGGCGGCGTGTCTCGGCGCTCGCCGTCGCGCCAGTCTCGCCAGCGGAGCCATTTGCGCCCACGAAGCCGTTGACGTTCTGATGCTGCCTGGAATGACCATTCTGTGCGGCGCGAGTGGCATTGGCCGCGCTGGCGGAGGACGATGGCCGTGCGTCGTCGTCATCGGCGGAGTCTGCCAGTAGCGCGGCGACATCGGCCTCGCCCTGGCCCGCGCGCTGCGCGCCGACGCCAGCCACCGCGCGCAGCGACGCTGTGCGCGCCGAGGTCGTGCGCGCCAGGGAGCGGGCGAGCCGTGGCCGCAGCCAGAAGGCATGGAACGCGCTGATGGCCACCATAATCAGGAACAGCTCGATCTTGACGAAGAGCGTGCGCCCATAGGCCGTCGTGGCGAACTGCGCCAGCGAGGTCAGCCGCACGCCCGCATTGAGCGAGCCAGTCAGCGCGAGCGCCGCCGCGCTGACGATGGCGATGGCGCCAAACTCCGGCGCTCCATACGCCAGCAACACCGCGCGGGCGCGTTCGGGCAGCGCGCGCGCCGCTGGAATCAGGACGACGCTGATGTAGAACAGCCCACCAAGCCAGGTGGAGGAGAAGATCAGGTGGGCCAGGTCTACGCTGACAGCATAGCCGCGCTCGGAGGGCGGCGTGGCGGCGGCATGCCCCGACATGGCGAAGGCGAAGAGCAGCAGCGCGCCCAGCGCCACCTCCGCCTGGCGCAGCGGGGTGAGATCGAGCCAGCCCTGCGCAAAGCGAATCGGCAGGCGCGGCGTCTGGCGCAGCGTCTCCAGCGCGGCGCGGGTCCAGGAGGGGATTGGCTCGTCCATCGCCGCCGCCAGCGCGTCGGCTGGCGCGGTTGGCGCATCGGCGCGCAGTTCAGCATTGGCTGCGTCGAGGCGGGCGCTGCGCACGGCCAGCAGCGCGAGGAGCAGCGCCACTGCTAGCACGATCTGGCGCATCCACCAGTAGACCGCGAAGGAGCCGCTGAAGAGTGTGGCCTGCCAGTATTGCCCGTTGAAGACGCCGCGCCACGACCCTGCGACCTGCACGGTCAGCGCCAGCGCTATGCCGAGGTCGGCGATCAGCGCGCCCGCCAGCGCGTAGGGCGCCAGCCGCTGGAAGCGCCGCGCCGCCAGCCGCGCGCCCAGCGCGACGACGGCATTGGACGCGCGGCGCGCGGGCAGCGCCCAGACTTCCCAGATGATCCCACCGACCCAGAAGAGCGCAAAGAGCAGCGCCAGCCAGTCGCTGAAGGCTTGCAGCAGTGTCGGCCCATCCACCGCCTGCGCGCTGGAGCCAAAGCCAGCGGCGCCCGGCACATTGCCGCTGGGCAGCGTCGCTGGCACAGGTGGCACGGAGCCATCGGCGTTGGCGATGCGGAAGAGGAAGGAGCCGCTCGTCACATGGCCATCCACGGCGGACTGCGTGCGCCAGACGACGACATAGGCCCCCGGACGCAGCAGTTGCAGCCCGACATCCATCTCCGTCGGGTCGGCCCTATTCACCTGGCTATTGCGCGCGTCCACCTCGTGGTTTGAGGGGTCCACGACGACAATGCGCGAATCGAGCGGGTTGAGCGCCTCGCTAAACCAGATGTTTACCTGCGTGGGCGGCGCGCTCAAGATGGCGTCTGCGGCTGGCTGCGAGCGCACCGGCAGCGCATGGGCTGGCCGCTGCTGCGTCGTTTGCGTAGTCTGTGTCGCTCCCTGCGCCGAGGCGACGGGCGCGGCCCCCACCTGCGCGGCGAACATGGCAGCCAGCGCCAGCATCCCCAGCAGTGCGAACGTCAGCAGGCGCACGGTGGAGCCAGCCCCCTCCCCAACCCCTCCCCCGCTGCGGCGGGAGAGGGGCTTTTCCGTTCTCCCCTCTCCCGCACAGCGGGGGAGGGGCCGGGGGTGGGGGGCTGCACCACAGCCTACGTTGGTGTCGCGTGTTCGCATGAAAACTCCAGCAGGGCAGCGCTAGTATTTCGCGTTGAACGAGAAGATGGTGACGCTGGGCTGAGTCGCGCCTTGCGGGGTGATCGTCACAGTCACCGTCCACTGTCCCTTCATAGAGAGTACACCACTCGCGCGATAGGCGCCCGTGCTCGCTGGCGCGAGCGGTTGCAGGTCCACATGCACCGGCTGCATCGCCATGCTCGGCATCGTAAGATCCAGCGCTACCGTCGCATTAGGAATCGCCTCGCCGTTCGCGGTCTGTAGCAGCACGGTGAAGTCGTAGGTTCCATACTGGCCGGGCGCGCTGGTCAGCGTCACCTGCATCCCATCAACTGAGTGGATGGCTGTTACCGCGTTCGAGGTCTGCGCGCCCTGCTGGCCTGCGAATGCGCTATCGCCCTTCGTCAGCGCCAGAAGCACGTCATTGCTGAGCACATGCGGATCGAACCCCTCATCCAGGAAGACCAGTTCATGCGTCTGGCTATCGAGCAGGTACACGCCGGTCGTGTGGATGACGATACCGTTCGCTTGCTCGATGGATTGCATGTGAAACTCGTCCCAGAGCGGCTGAAGCTGCGCCTCAGACCCCATCAGATAGGTCAGATGCGGACTGAGCTTCTGGTTGCTGATGAAGGCGTCCACCGACTGCTGCGTATCGTGCCAGGGATTCAGGCTCAGGGCGACCCAGTTGACCTGATTGGCCTCGGCGCCCAGGTCTTGCGCCGTGAAGTTGATGTACTGCGCCATCAGCGAGCAATCGGTATGAGGACAGACGGAATCGAAGAAGGTGAAGACCGTCGGCTTGCCTTTGAGGCTGTCGAGTGTGACGGTCGCGCCCGTCTGATCGGTCAGTGTGAAGTTGGGCGCAGGCGTCCCGCCAAGCAAGACGCCCTGGTCACTGCTCGCCGCGTTCGCCGATGGCCCATTGGCGCTGTTCGTCCCGCGCGCGGATGAGAGACGATTCGCCAGCGCGGCAAACCCGCCGATCACGGCGACCGTCAGCGCGATGATCACCACGGTCGAGATGATCGCGCGTGTCTGCCGCGCTGACGCCTGCGGGGTTTGCGGGGTTTGCGTCGCAGGCAATGGAGACTTTTGCTCGTCCATAGAAGCGTTGGCGCTCCCTTCATGCGTATCTGCCCATCAGATGATCAGATGATAGGCGACACGCCAGACAGATGACCACTGCGCAGGCAAACGCAGCGACCTCAGCGAGCGCCGGGCGCGCCGACACGCGAGCGCGCCCAGGCGACACCGCCCGCTGCGCCCACGATCAGCCCGATCAGGCCAATCAGCGCGACCAGCCATGCGGGCGTCCCTGAATCGCTCGTCGGCGTCGTGGGCGTGGGCGTCGTCGCCTTCGGCGCAAGCTCAGATGAGCCGCTGGCGTTGACGAAGAAGTTGAATGCGCCCACATCGGGATCGCCATCGGTGGCCGAGATGGTGTGCCAGGTGACGAGGTAGACCTCCGAGTCATTGCCGGTCATCGGCGCCTGCATCGTCTTCAGGTCGTTTGCGTCCACCTGGGCAGGCTGGCTGACGACCTGCCCCTTCGCGTCGTAGACGGTGATGGCGCTGCCTGCGGGGTCCACCGCCTCGGCGAAGTGAATAGTGACGACGGTGGGCGCGGCCTTCACGACCGCATTCGCCGCCGGATCAGAGCTGACGTAGCTGGCATGCTGCGCGCGGCCAGCGACATGCGGAGCCGCCAGCGCGGGAGCCGTCGCCAGCGCGGCCAGCAGGGCCAGCGCCACGACGCCAGCGCAGCCGCCAGCCAGTCGAAGCGTAATCGAACGAGCTGTATGAGAGAAACTGATGCGCATGAAGACATCACCCTTTGCGTAACCAGGAGCGGTATAAGCAGTATAGCGCTAATGAGCGTTCTCAGGCGCTCACGATTCGCTGTGCTACCTGAGCGTTTCCTGAGCATCGCCCGGCGCGACGAGCGCGCGGTGGCGCGTCCGCTGCGCGGCGCTATCGTCTGCTGTAAGGCCAACGCAGGGCCAACGCGCGGCGACAGACGCCATGCTTTGTCCGCCGCCCCCGCCGCATTCATCAGCGGCGTGAGCGCTCTGGCAGGCCGTCCAGAACCGCTACCAGTGCGGCGCCCCGGACTATTTGCCATCATATTGTACCGCTGATGGTAAAATATCCGAAACTGGCGCGTGATGAGGATGTCGAGGAGCGCCTGCGCGCATCTTCCGTCCAGGTCAGCAAGCGACTGAGCGCACATGAGCGCATCCAGCGGACACGTCTGTTTCAACCAGCACAGAGGAGCGAGCAGTCCCTATGGCGAAATCGAAGCGCCAGCGCCGCGCCGAGACGGCGCCGTCCGCTGCGAGCGCGGCAGCCCGCGCGACGGGCGCGACCAGCACGACAAACGGCTCCGCACGCGGAGCCAGCGCGACGAAGGTGGCCGAGCGACCGGCTATCGGCGCCTCGCGCCTGAGCGAGATTCGCGCGCGCACGGCCAGCGCCACGGGCGCCTCCGGAGCACGCGCGTCCCAGCGCCCGCAGCAGAACCGTCGGCGCTATGCGCCGCAACAGCCGTGGTGGCGGCGCAATCTGCTCGCGCTCGGTTCGGTCGTCGGTGTCGTCATCATCGTCATCGCATTCATCTTCTACTCGCAACAGCGCAACAAGGTGACTGCCGCTGGCATCGGCGACGCCGCGCCGCAGAGCGTACTCTCCGCGCTCTCTGGCATCTCGAACACAACGGCGGCTGCGGTAGGAACGGGCGGCATAGCGGATGGCTTCGAGGGGACGCCGCCTGGAACGCCGCTGCTGACCTCGAAGGGCCTGCCCGAAGTCGTCTACGTCGGCGCTGAGTACTGCCCCTACTGCGCAGCGGAACGCTGGAGCACGATCATCGCGCTGGATAAATTCGGCTCCTTCAAGGGGCTGACACTGATGAAGTCAACCGCCAGCGATAGCTTCCCCAATACGGCCACGTTCTCGTTCAAGGGCGCAACCTACACGAGCAAATATCTCGTGTTCAGCGCGACCGAGACGCAGGACCGCAACCAGGCGCAGCTCGACACGCCCCCAACGGAGGCGATCCAGTCATTCAGCACATATGACACGACGCCCTACACCAGTCAGCAGGGCGGCATCCCCTTTATCAGCTATGGCGACCAGTATGTGACGACATCTGGCCCCTATCAGCCGCTGATGCTGGCGAACCTGTCGTGGCAGCAGATCGCCTCGCAACTCAACAATCCGAACAGCGACGTGGCAAAAGCCATCGTCGGCACGGCGAACTATCAGACGGCCA